>NZ_JBWKMK010000041.1:0-22474 GCF_056431365.1 Acinetobacter seohaensis | reverse complement strand
AAAATGTATATCGTTGGCAGAAGAAATTATTTAGACCAGTTATCAAAAACTTCATTGATGACTTTATTCTCGATAAAAATCATCTGCTACCACAGAGAATCTTTAAATAATAGTGCGTAAGTCCTAATATCTTTACTTGTAGTTTCAATGAACATATTTAGTGTAAATCTACACTTTTACACCATTATCACCAAACCGCTCACACTTTCTTGTGACCATTGATATTTTTTATCGGTTGTATTTTTTTAATTCCTAATTTTGATCTAATATAACACTATTATTACGTGTAATTTAAGTAATTTAGTCAACTTTATTGTGGGGGACAACGTGAGCACTTTTTTTGCAAAATCACTCGCTGTCAAATTAAAACAAAATAAGCAGTCACTTAAATTGGGCATGCTTGCTTTACTGCTCTTGTCCTCTGCCCCACTCATGGCTGACAGCCAGAACAAAGCGGTGTGGTATCGCTATTATGATCAACATGGCGTTGCAAATATTAGTAGTAATGTGACACCTAATCATATTCGTCATGGCTATGAAGCATTAGACCGTAACATGCAAGTGATTCAGCGCGCACGTCCATACAACACTGAAATGGATATTAAAAAAGCCCCACAACGTGCTGCTCAAGCGTATCAAATGGAATCTGATCAGCGTTTAAAAAAAGCCTATACCAATAGTCAAACCGCAATCACTAAACGTAATAACGCTTTAGCGCATATTAAAAAGCAAATTATTTTCCAACAAGAACAACTCAAACAGTTGCAAAATGACCGTATTACTTTTAAACGTCAAGAAATGGAGTATTTACGCAAGGTCAAACCTGTGCCTGCACAACTAAAAACCAATTTGGACAATAACTTAAAAAACATCGAGCTTAAAAAAGATATGATTCAATCTTTACAAACAAGCTATCGAAATACACAAGCAGAATACGACAGAATTATTACTCGCTTAAAAGCACTTGAATAGTTGATTTGAATTACCTTGTCATTTTGGCAATCAATAAGGACAAATATGCATGCACATTGCACAGCGTATCGCAGTTAGGTTTAATCGGCAGCATTTACCCATTTTTCGTATTGGTGCAATCGGCTTATGTATTTTGCTGAGTGCCTGCCAAAAAACAGAAACTGAAAATAAAACAACAGTATCAGAAAAAATTGAACTCATTCAGCAAGATTTAGTGACACCACAACAAGGCAGCGCAATCAGTAAAACTGCCTTTACAGGCACAGTGCGTGCAGTCAATCAAAGTAGTATTCAAGCACAGGTGACTGCCACAGCAACTTCAGTCTATGTCAAAGTGGGCGATAGCGTACAACGTGGTCAAACCTTGCTACGCTTAAATAATCAGGATAATGCTGCGCGTTTAGCACAAGCTCGCGCCAATTTAGCTGCAACGCAAGCGCAAGCCAACCAAGCCCACAACATGATGCAACGAAAAAAACGTTTGCTCGATCAGGGTTTTATTTCACAAGTGGAATATGAGCAAAGTCAGTTAGATTATCGTGCGCAAATGGAAAATGTACGCGCCCAACAAGCCAATGTCGATATTGCACTAAAAGCCGATCAGGATGGCACGATTACCAGTCCAATTCACGGTGTCATTACCCAACGTCAGGTTGAGCCTGGGCAAACTGTGGCTGCAGGACAAACCTTATTTGAAGTCGTCGATCCGAACCAATTAGAAATTCAAGCCAAATTACCAAGCGACTTACAAGCCGCACTCAAAATTGGTCAAAAAATTGAATATCAACTCCAAGGACAAGCAAACACATTTAATGCACAAATTAGCCGTGTTTCTCCTGTTGCGGATTTAGCCAGTCGTCAAATTGAATTTTTTGCGACCCCGCTTGAGCGTCTTCCCTCTTTAAGTATTGGGGCATTTGTGGATGGTTATATTTTAGCGAACACGACAATTTCAGGGCAAATCATCCCACTCAATACCATTCACGATATCCAAAACAAACCTTATGTTTGGGTGATTCGAGATCAAAAAATTGCCCGCGTGGATATCACAGTTTTAGAACAGCGCTATAGTGACAATACTGCTGTGATTCAAGGCTTACAGAGCAGTGATCTAGTCAGTCGAGTGGTGTTCAACCCCGATCAAATTCAGCAGCAGGTGATCATTCAAAATAACCCTCAATAAATTGAATTTCATCTCAATGCAGTAGTGCAGATGTCCAATAAATAAAAAATCAGGATCGTTGTTATGTGGTTTACCCGAGTTAGCGTCAAGTATCCCGTTTTTACCATCATGATGATGTTTTGTCTAATGGTGCTTGGCTTGGCTTCATGGCAACGTATGGGCGTGGAAGAATTTCCTGACGTCGATTTTCCGTTTGTAGTGGTTTATACCAGTTATCCGGGTGCATCACCTGAAACAGTTGAATCTGAAATCACCAAGAAAATGGAAGATCAGATCAACACCATTTCTGGACTCAAACAACTGGTTTCACAATCCAGTGAAGGGCTATCTACTATTATTGCCGAGTTTAATTTAGATGTTCCTTCGGCAGTGGCGGCACAAGATGTACGCGATAAAATTTCGTCTGTCAGTGCAGGCTTTCGAGATGAAATTCAAGACCCAGTGGTGGAGCGCTACGACCCAACTGCCAATGCAGTCATGTCGATTGTGTTTGAATCCTCACAAATGTCTTTGCGTGATTTAAGTTCCTATTTAGATCAACAAGTTGTACCGCAACTGCGCACTGTGTCTGGTGTCGGAACTGTTAATTTATTGGGTGATGCACAGCGACAAATTCGGATTGAGGTAGATCCACAAAAGTTAATGAGTTTTGGCTTAGGTGTAGATCAGGTCATCAACACGCTCAAAGCTGAAAATATTGAAGTACCTGGCGGCACACTCAAACAAGCCAATAGTGAATTGGTGGTCGAAATCCAATCCAAAGTCATTCACCCTCTGGCTTTTGGCGATTTAATTATTGCCAATAAAAATGGTGCGCCAATCTTTTTAAAACAAGTTGCCACAATTCAAGACAGTCAAGCAGAGCTGGAAACCAGTGCATTTTTAAATGGGCAAACTGCAGTTGCTGTCGATATCTTGCGTAGTTCAGACTCTAATGTCATTGAAGTGGTAGATAACACTTATAAAACCTTAGAACGTATTCAAACCCAACTGCCTGCTGGCATGACTGCAAAAGTCGTGGTGGATTCTTCTAAAGGGATTCGTGGCAGTATCCGTGATGTAGCGCGCACCATTATTGAGGGTGCGATTCTGGCAGTCCTGATTGTACTGTTGTTTCTTGGTTCATTCCGTTCTACCGCCATTACAGGATTGACCCTGCCAATCGCCCTACTCGGCACACTCACCTTTATTTGGGCATTTGGCTTTACCATCAACATGATGACCTTACTGGCGCTCTCGCTCAGTATTGGCTTATTGATTGATGATGCAATTGTGGTACGTGAAAATATCGTGCGTCATGCAGATATGGGCAAAGACCATGTCACGGCTGCGTTGGATGGTACTAAAGAAATTGGCTTAGCAGTTTTAGCAACCACCTTAACCATTGTGGCGGTATTTTTACCTGTGGCATTTATGGGCGGCATTATCGGACGCTTTTTTTATCAATTTGGTGTCACCGTCAGTACTGCCGTACTGATTTCCATGTTTGTCAGTTTTACGCTGGATCCAATGCTTTCTGCACACTGGGCAGAAAAAGCAAATCCGAATAAAAAACCTGGACGGGTAAAACGCTTCTTAAACTGGATTTCTAACAAACTCGACAATTTAAGCCATCATTATGAAAAACTTTTAAAATTGGCACTACGATTTCGCGTTATCACCTTATTGATTGCCGTGGGTTCATTATTTGCTGCACTCGGATTATCCAAACTGATTGGCACAGAGTTTGTACCTGTACCTGACAAAGGTGAAATTCGGATTAAATTTGAAACACCTGTGGATGCATCGCTTGAATATTCACAAGCAAAATTAAAACAAGTAGATCAAATCATTCGTCAACACCCAGAAGTACGCGCGACTTACGGGGCCATTAACAGCGTGACAGATCGCGGGAAAAATCATGTTAATTTACGTGTAACTGTCAGCCCGCGTAATGAACGTCAACAAACGCTAACCGAACTCAATAACGAATTTCGCCAGCGTCTACAAAGTGTTGCGGGCATCACCATCACCTCTGTCGCCTCTGCCGATGAAACGGTTTCTGGTGGGCAAAAACCTGTGATGGTGTCTATTAAAGGCCCTGATTTAGCAGAATTACAAAAAATCTCTGACCGCTTTATGACCGAAATTGCTCAGGTGAATGGTATTGTCGATTTAGAAAGCTCGCTAAAAGCTCCTAAACCTACATTAGGTGTTCATATTAACCGTGTCCTTGCCAGCGATTTAGGGCTATCGGTAAATCAAATTGCCAATATTATCCGCCCACTGATTGCGGGGGATGATGTCACCACTTGGCAAGATGAACGTGGCGAAACCTACGATGTCAATGTTCGCCTTACAGAAAACCATCGTAGCTTGCCGAGCGATGTGCAAAATATGTATTTAACTTCACAAAAAACCGATGCCAATGGACAAAATATTTTAGTGCCTCTAGCAAGTGTGGCGAAGTTTGAAGAAAGTTTAGGTGCAGCGCAAATCAACCGCCGTGATTTGGCCCGTGAAGTTTTGGTCGTAGCTAACACTGCTGGACGTCCTGCAGGTGACATTGGTGCCGACATTCAAAAAATTCAGGATAACTTTAAATTACCCGCAGGTTATAGCTTCGACACTCAAGGCGCCAATGCTGACATGGCTGAATCTGCAGGTTATGCACTGACTGCAATTACCCTGTCTATTGTGTTTATTTATATTGTTTTAGGTTCGCAATTCAACAGTTTCATTCACCCCGCAGCAATTATGGCTTCCCTACCTTTATCGTTGATTGGAGTATTCTTGGCACTGTTTATTTTTAACTCGACCATGAACCTGTTTTCTATTATCGGTATTATTATGCTGATGGGATTGGTCACCAAAAATGCGATTTTACTAATTGATTTTATTAAAAAAGCCATGGATCAGGGCGATTCACGTTATGATGCAATTATAGCTGCAGGGAAAACCCGTTTACGCCCTATTTTAATGACCACCAGTGCAATGGTGATGGGGATGGTGCCACTCGCACTTGGCTTGGGTGAAGGCGGCGAACAAAGTGCGCCTATGGCACACGCAGTCATTGGCGGTGTAATTACATCCACCCTACTCACCTTGGTGGTCGTACCTGTCATTTTCACTTATTTAGACGATTTTAAGAATTTTATGTTACGCCAAACACGTAAACTCATTTCTTAAAATCTCACGTAAAATCACACAATCGCTCGGGCTAAATTTTAACGCAAGTTTAGCCCGATTTTTATTGTATAATCTGGCTTTGAAAAAACTCCATTTAACGCTTCACTTTTTAGGACAGTTTCCATGCGCGCGAGTCGCTTTTTATTTGCTACGTTAAGAGAAACCCCAAACGATGCCGAGGTGATTTCTCACCAGCTGATGTTACGTGCGGGTATGATTCGTAAATTGGCTTCAGGTTTATATACTTGGCTGCCAATGGGTGTGCGTGTGCTAAATAAAGTTGAAGCCATTGTTCGTGAAGAAATGAATCGCGCAGGTGCTTTAGAAACTTTTATGCCTGTCACTCAGCCTGCCTCACTTTGGGAAGAATCAGGGCGTTATGTGCAATACGGTCCTGAATTACTACGCTTTAAAGATCGCCACGACAATCCTTTTGTACTTGGCCCAACACATGAAGAAGTCATTACCGATTTGGCGCGTAATGAATTAAAAAGCTATAAGCAATTACCAATCAACTTCTATCAAATTCAAACCAAATTCCGTGACGAAATTCGCCCACGTTTTGGGGTAATGCGTTCACGCGAATTTATTATGAAAGATGCTTATTCTTTCCATACCGATCAAGCTTCTTTACAAGAAACCTATGATGTAATGTACGACACCTACTGCCGTATTTTCTCGCGCTTAGGTTTAGACTTCCGCCCAGTACAAGCAGATACAGGTTCTATTGGTGGTTCTGGTTCACATGAATTCCACGTTCTGGCTTCAAGCGGTGAAGATGATATCGCCTTCTCTACCGAATCTGATTATGCAGCCAATATTGAAATGGCTGAAGCTATTTTGGTGGGTGAACGTGCTGCTGCAACCCAAGAACTCAACATTGTGGATACACCAAACCAAAAAACCATTGCTGAAGTTTCTGCATTTTTAGGCACAAATAGTAACCAATCAGTCAAAGCGCTCTTAGTTCAAGGTGTTGCAGATGAAACAGGTCAAGTGCCTGTGATTGCATTATTCCTGCGCGGTGACCATGAACTCAACGAAATTAAAGCAGAAAAGCATCCACAGATTGCTGCACCACTTACTTTTGCAACCGATGCACAAATTGCAGCTTTAGGTTTAACTGCTGGCTTTGTTGGTCCACAAGGTTTGGTTGAAAAAGGCATAACAGTGATTGTAGACCGTGCTGCATCGATATTGTCTGACTTCGTTGCAGGTGCAAACCAAGTTGATCAACACGCAACAGGTGTGAACTGGGAACGCGATGCACAATATACTGAAGTTTACGATTTACGTAACGTCGTTGAGGGCGATCCATCTCCAGATGGCAAAGGAACTCTACAAATTAAACGCGGTATTGAAGTCGGTCATATCTTCCAGCTTGGTACTAAATACTCAGAAGCGTTGGGCTGCAAAGTATTAGGTGAAGATGGCAAACCGTTTACTGTTACCATGGGATGCTATGGGATTGGAGTAACACGTGTCGTTGCCTCTGCCATTGAACAAAATTTTGATGATAAAGGGATTATTTGGCCTGCAGCCATCGCACCATTTGAAATTGCGATTGTACCAATGAACGCACATAAATCACCTCGCACATTAGAAGCAGCAGAAGCACTTTATGCTGAACTTCAAGCTGCGGGTTATGATGTATTACTGGATGATCGTAATGAACGTCCTGGGGTGAAATTCTCTGACCTTGAGCTTACAGGTATTCCGCACCGTATTGTGATTGGTGAGAAAGGTTTAGATGCAGGTACTTTTGAATATAAAGGTCGTCGTGATGCTGAATCTAGCAACCTAACGAAAGAAGAATTACTCATCAAAATTGCCAAATAAGATTGAACACTGAGTATAAAAAATCCCGCACAAGTTGCGGGATTTTTTTCATTTGGGATTAGCAGAATTTCATACCACCATAACAGTTAGGGGTAACATTTTGGTTTTGTAAAACCTGATTATTAAGTGTTAATCTGGCTGGTTGACCCATGTAATATCCTGTGTAACTACCAACATCGATATTCATTTTACGCTCGATTGGTGTACCAGCCAATGAACCTAATGCTTCTAACAAACTTACATCTACATTATGCTTATCTTGCATTAACTCAGAAGTTAATGCTTTTGCGACCTGTGGTAGTACTGCAGAAACATCTACCAAATCCGCAGTTGCCAAATAACCTAATTGCACTGGTTCCTTAAACGACATCCACCAACCTTGTTGTGCAATATCTTTTTCATCTGCACCCATCCACTGCACTGGCTTGCTTTGTAAAGATAAATATCCACCTGTTCCTGTCAGAGGAATATTGTGAATCATATTTAGGGCTTGGACAAAAGTAATATCCATATTCAAATTTTCTAGTGTAGAACCCTTACTCATTTTAAAGAATGAGTGATCACCAACAGAACCAAACAATAAAGGAGGAAATGTGACATATAACTGGTCTTTTGAAAAGTCAGGTGTTCCATTTACATCACCAGCATATGTCCCAGACTCTGTTGCCGCTAGCGGAATAGAAGCTAATGTTGAACGGATACCCGTAACTATAGCGGACTCCATACGCTGACCAGTCACTACTGTTTCAGGCATCGTAAAATCAGCTCGCATCGATGGAACAGTAATCCCAGTATGTCCTTCTGCGCCAGGTTTACTTGTATAGACACGATCCTGCCCCAACGCAGTCAGTATCCCACTAATTTTTTGGTCAGAGGCATTACCAAATTTAGCTTCTTTAGTAAATGAATGCCCTTGCGTTTGTGCCATTTTCATATAACCACTGAAACTTTTAATCCCGTCATTTGGGTTTTGCACGTTATCTGTACCCAAAGTCAGTAGACCTAAAATTTCTTCTGCACCTAAGCGAAAACCAACCACTTCACGTGTTGACGCACTATTTCCACTAATCGCAAATTCAATAAATGGATTGGTAATTTGTGCACTGGTACCCGCACGTTCACCATTAAACTTTGGGTTACCTGTTGAATCATAGGATTCATTCAAACCACTTAACGAAATATTAGAAATATCAATATCACATCCCGCTTTACCACCAATCGCGTTATTTACACCGCCACAACCTAATTGTAGCGTTTTAATGTTGGCATTAAGCTCCATGAGTGCATCAACACTTAGTTTATAAAAATTTAACCCTTGCGATTGATCTGTCGCAGTCATCAGGTTCAAAAGTGCCTGACCTTGTACATGAGATAACTGATCATCATTTAAAGCCTGCATCGCTTGAGCAGAATTGAATGAAAAAGCTGTACTTAAAATAGATGCAACTAAAATTGTTTTTTTCATTTTATTTCTATCCTTTAGCGTGGCGTAATGCCCAATGTGCTGCGCATGGTTCCACCTGTAAGTGCGACAGATGCGATTTTCTGCATATTGCCATTGGTAGACATTGCAAAGTTTGTTTTAAAGGGTTGAGCAATATCATTTTTATAATTAAATTTCACTTGATTGTCTAAAGTGACCGTATCTGCACTGACGACGACTTTTCCTTTGACACCTAAATGACCTTCCATACGATTCAAGTTAATAGAAGACGTTTGAACAGTTTCATTATTCACTTGATCTTCATTAATCAAACTAAAATAACTACCTAAATTCTTCGGATCAGCCTGTTCTGTGCTATCTAGACTTCTAAACTTAAAGTTCGCATCAAAAGACAAAAAGTTTGAGTTCGGATTAGTATCGGTTGGATCCATTCCAGGAATTACCAACAATTCACCATTGCCATCTAATTTAAAAGCAATTGTGGTCAACACATCATCTTTCTTAGAGAAATTATCGTAAGGTACAAAACCACCGCATTTAGTTGATCCTGTGACGCAGTTGTATTTCGAACCTGGTAATTGTCCAATCGCTAACTCTGCTTTTGCTGCAACTAATAAATGATCTGCACGAATATAAATCCCTTCATCTTCATAACCAATCACACCGTCGGACTGAATTAATGCATCAATATTTCTTAAACCAGCATAATAGTTGACAGCTTCACCAGCATGCAGGCTGTCTTGCCCGTCAATTAAGATAATAGAAGTGGTACTTGGTAAGCCTGTTTTTGAATCAATGCCATAACCTTCGGTAGAAACAATAGCGTTATAACCAATTCCAGTTTTGTTCGTTCCATCATAAGGTGACAGATATTGTTTACCCGACAAGGCCACATTGGCATTTAAATTATAAATTGGAATCCCAATACCCCAAGAACCACCATCTCCTGTCAATTCATTTAAAGAGTTGTCAGAAATAATTCTAGCTTTGGCTGCAATAGACTGAAAGTCCATACCACGAACAGCGATCAGTGAGAACTGGTCACCTTCAAGCTTACTCGATAGCAACTGGTTTAAAATAGGACTGGTTGCACCAATGGTATTTTTAATATTTTCATTGACTAAAAAATTGAGGTTTTTCGCTTGTACGGTATTAATATAAATATCGCCAAAATCAATATAAGCATTTTTATTGTGCAAAGCACCTTGTGCATCACGTGTGGTTAGCGGTCTTAAATTCGAAAACTCAACCGCATAACTGCCTTTTCCTGTGTGCCCAATTTCTAAGGTTGTTGGTAATTGCCCTGCAGCCAAGCCTACCGTATTTTGATTGGTAAAATCAGCAGATAAGCCCAAATGCAAACCACCTTGCCCCACCACAGTATCGTAGCCTGTAACTGCGGTATTTTTAGTTTCAATTACACCATTGACCTTATTCGAAACGTCAAAATTGGCAACATTTTTTTGATGCCCATTAAAAAACAATTTCGCATTGCTTACCGCACCTGATGCACCAAAGCGAATTAAATTTTTATCATCATAACGCAAGTCAATATTGACCCCAGGGTTAGTTGCATTTTGTCGGCTACTAGCAACATCACTCAGGTCTTTCACTCGTCCAAGATTCACAAAATGGTCGGTGGTGCCATTTTTAGTGGTAAAGACCAATCCCTCATCGGCATCAATGTACATATAGCCGTCAGTCGCAAAATTAAAGTTAAAATCATGCATAGATAATTCATGCTTACCTAAACCATGACTAATTTTGGCATTCTGTAACTGGAAGTTTAAATGTGCCGTTTCATTTTGATTGAATAAACCTGCTTTGGTTTCTAATAAAACTTTTAAAGGTGATTTAGTTTCTAAGCCGAACTGACCCAAGCTTTGTGTTTCTTTAGTACAACTATTTCCGACACAGTTTTTTTTGACCAAGTTTAAATCTGCAGTCGATTGAAAAGCATCAATACTCGCATCGATACGCACACCTGCGCCAACATCAGTTTTCCCCACATCTAAAGCAAGCTTACTGATAATAGGCTGGTTATTCTGTCCTTTAATTTCTACATTATGTAAGCCTAAACCCTGTTGAGTTCCAGCCACTAAATCAGGATCATACCAATTGACTTGATTAATCGTGGCTTTAGACATTTCATGGGTGATTACAATACCATCTTGCCCACTTACATCAGACAAATGCTGGTCTGCAATCAGCTCTAAAGCATACACTTGTTGCGCACAAAGTACGCTCAATGTTAATAAATTCAACTGCATTATTTTTTTCATTGTTATTTCCCTATACTGTACTTAATCCTATATTCAACAACGACTTGCTGCTGAACCTGTACAGTTGTAGCTAAATATTTTCACATTGCCAGACATGTGCATATTGCCGTGAATATTTAAGCCCATAAATCCTTTTTCAGCGCCCTGATCAAACAAAGGTACATCTTGCTGAACTAAGTTATAACTACCATCTTGTTGATAATTTCTTCCTTGAAATTTGGTATATACCTCTGAATTTGCATAACCTTCATTTGCTCCCTGCCCTGTACCTGTTTCGATCGCCATGGTTGCAAAACCCAAATTTCTTATTTTTAATGGCTTATCATCATAAAACTTAAGCTGCATTGCCGTTTGTGGGTCATTTTTATGATTAATAATAGTCGTGCCATCTAAAGAAAATTTATCTATTTGTATGGTGCCCTGAATTTGTTTAAATACCAGCCATTTTTTATTGCCGTTATTATCTTCATGGTTATTGGGTGCAATCGCTAAACGACAAAGCACATTATTGTCAGCACAATTTTTACTATAGCGATAATAAACTTCTGTAGGTTTAGTCCCACCATTAAATTTAGAAATATTGCTGAGTTCTAAATTTTCGGCATATTCATGGTTTAACGATAACGTCCAACTGAGGTCTGCTCCACCTTGACCAGTAGCCTGCGTTAATTCATGATTTTCCAGTGCAATTAAATTGGCATGGGTCAAAGGACTACACATCAATGCAATACAAGACAGTTTTTTCAACATGATGATTCTCCTTTTATAGACCTGTTGTTTTAAATTTAAGGTGCTGAATCAGCACACCATCTATTGCAACTGAACCTAGATTCTTAGCAGTACCATCTACACCCTTAAATACAACACCTGTGGCATCCGTATGATCTTTGGCACGCAACATATTATTTGGCAAGCGTTCTACAGTACCAATTGCAATACTACTATGCGTCGCATTACGTCCTTGATACATCGCAGCACTGTCATTGACATTGGCTTTTAGCGGTGTGCCACAACTCACCACATTACAGGTAGAACCTGTAAATGCTGTAGAACCTAAATACCCACCCTTTCCATCTTCATAATTTTGATAAATTTTATTGTAAATTTCAGGAACATTCGGAATACGTGTTACTTCTAGCACAATATTATTGCCCTCAGAACCAACCACAAAAGGCTGATACATATTCCCTAAAACTAAATTTATATTCGGACTGTATAAATACAAACCCTCTGTATCATGAAAAACTGGTGCCAATGAACCATCTATTGCTGGTGTGACCGCCGTTCCATCCAAAGTATCTGATTTCGCTGCTGTACTAATGCGGATCCCTTTACTGTCTAAGTTTGAATCTGTGAAACTTAAATTCGCAGGATTATCATTGGTATTTAAACGCAATAAACTTGCCATACCCAATGTTTGATGATGATTTGGATTATCAGAGTCTAAAGTCTGAAATAGTCGCGTTTGAGAACCATTTAGGCTTAAACCATTGGCAACAAACTGAGTACGTAAACGGTGCTCTTTATCTAAACCAGATTTTGGCGCCCCAGTGCTTGGATCCACCTCTGCACTTGAGTTCAACTGACGTGAAAAAATATCAGTCCAAAAGCCCAGTTTAATATTATTATCACTTTCAGTTGGCGTAGTAGTTGCGAGTGGTGCCTCTAGTGCTAAATAACCAACATCTTTTTCTACATTTTTAAATTGTTTAACTTTTTCTGTGCCTGCACGGAATAACCATGGGTTATCTGCTGAACCCCAGTTAAAGCCTTGATTGCTATAACGACTGCTTAATGAGTTATCACTTTTAGATAAGGCTAAACCATAAATAAAGACATCTGCTTTGGTTCTTAATGATTGCACAGGAGAACCCGATGCAGCAATTGCCGCTGCCTGTTCAGCCGATTGTATAATTTGAGCATAAACTTCTGCCACAGCAGACTTGGCTGTATCTTCTGCAAGTTGACTCGCATTATATTTAGCCCGAATATCAGCCGATGCTGTTTCTTTGATTATTTCAGCCTGTATTAATGTGTCTACTTGTGAGCCAACTTGGTCTGCTCGAGTAAAGTTGCCAAGCCCTTTATAAAAATCAGAATTCAATAAATCATTATTAGCTTCTGCCGACCGTCTTCCATATAAAAGATCAAGCATTTCATAAGTGTTTGTAATAGCATATTCTTTTGCTTTCTTTTCATACTCTAAAACGCCAGTTGGATCCTCGCTAACTGGTCGTGTGGTATATGCAGTAGTTCCATCTTTTTTTAAACTCTTTCCAATCCCCCAAGTCCCATCCCTATAGTCTGCAAGACGTTGATTGTAATAATACTTGAGTGTCTCATTATTAAAAAAACCTTCACGAACATCAAATGTAAATGTTTCTGTTTTCGCTTCAACATCTTTTTCAATATTTTTAGTATATTCTTGATACAGAGTTGAATATTGACTTGTATAGGTTTGTTCATAAGTTGAACGGTAAGTTTCGTTATATTTATGTGCTGCCTTACCTTCTAAAACACTTTGATTATAAGTATTGTTATAAACCGTATGGTATGCACTTTCTGCCAACTGCGCATAATTCTCCCCCGTCGGGATAATACGAATAAAGCCCGTATCATATTGACTTGGGTTTTCTAGCCCACGTGTATAGCTCGACCCTGTTGATAGGTCATTCGGTTGCTGAAACACCATTTTGAAATCATCAAGGACTAAAGCAACCCCTTCGCCTGTGGTATTTGACAAAGAGTCATCGGAGAGTGCTTGTAAAGCATAACTCGGGTTCGTCAAAAATAAGCCTATCGCAGTGGCTAAGCAACGCTTACGAAAAGGGAAAGTAATTGCGTGTTCAGTCATCTCGACCTTCCTTTTATCTGATGCTCCGCATCTTTCTTTTATTTATCTATAGCTTGGCTATTTATTTGAGTGTTTTTATCCTTAAAAACGTGATTATGCCAAAGCATTCTCATATTTAATTATGCTGAATATTTATGCAAATGCAAAACAAACTGGCTAAACAGCACAGCTTTCCGATGAATGAAAAAAAGCGAGCACATTGGCTCGCTTGTTCAACAGAAAAATTGTGATGGGTTAATCACTTATGCTTTAGGCAAGGTCACGCCTGTCTGCCCTTGATATTTACCACCACGGTCTTTGTACGAGGTTTCACAAACTTCATCTGATTCAAAGAACAACATTTGTGCCACACCTTCGCCTGCATAAATACGTGCAGGTAAGTTCGTGGTATTGGAAAACTCTAAAGTTACATGACCTTCCCACTCAGGCTCAAGTGGCGTGACATTCACAATAATACCGCAACGCGCATAGGTCGATTTACCTAAACACACGGTTAATACATTGCGTGGAATACGGAAATATTCAACCGTACGTGCTAAAGCAAACGAGTTTGGCGGAATGATGCACACATCTGATTCAATATCGATAAAACTTTTTTCATCAAAGTTTTTTGGATCGACAATTGCGGAGTGAACATTGGTAAAAACTTTAAATTCACGTGCACAACGTACATCATAACCGTAGCTTGAAACTCCATAAGAGATGAGTTTTTCGCCATTTTCATCAAAGCGAACTTGGTTTTCTGCATACGGTTCAATCATGCCGTGTTTTTCGCTCATTTCGCGAATCCAACGATCAGACTTAATTGCCATTTATTTTCTATCCAAAATATGAATGTTTAACTGTGCTGTACTTTAACTGAAATCTAAGTTAATGAAAACCAGCCGTTTCCCTCACATCGCTTTTTTAAGTGCAATGATTAGGGGCTGTTGACAATTCGTCTATGTTTGCGACAACGCATATTTTTTAGCTGATATAAGGCATGGGACAGGAAATTTAGTCATTCTAAATGACTGGCACATAACGCAATAGCAGCAAAAAATATGCTTGTCCCCTTGCGCAGCAAACAAAGTAATGCTTTGTTCTCGCTCATGTGGCTAAAACTTTCTCAGATTGCGTTATGAAACTTGGCAATAGACCCACTATTCCCTGCGTTTCATGCCTGATCTGCTCAGTTTTAGCCTACAGCGCAAGCCATTTATGAAATGTCAACAGACCCTATTTCCAGTAGATACAACTTTTAGATACAACGTTGGCTTTATAGACTCAACAAAGCCGAATAACTTAAAGGAATTGAAAAGCTCAGCAACACAATAGAAGCTGTTTTTTGTAGATTGCACTGATTGAGCCAGCTAATTTTATTTTTAGCGAGCACCGAACCAATAAATGTCCAGAAAAAAGCAATCGGCACGATTAAACATAAAAATGCCAACATGTGTGCCACATAATAGTCTGCTTTTACCCATGCAATCGTTGGGAAAATTGCAGAGGCGAACAACAATGCTTTAGGATTCAGTAAAGTCGCTAAAAATAGCTCACTCGCACGGATCGTAGGTTGATTAAAGCTTTGCTCGACTTTAGCCGTGCGCCATAATTTAATCGCCAAGAAAATAATATAGCTTGCACTGAATAATTTTAGAATGGTGGGCAACAACGGGAGATGAGTAAACACCGTACCAATTAAGGCGCCCCAAAGTGTAATAGAAATCAAATAACCCAATGCTTCTGCTGGAATTAATCGGAAAGATTTGCGGATACCAACCTGAATACCTGATGATGCAAGCAAGGTATTGGTTGGCCCTGGTGTCAATAAAATTGTGATCACCAAACCGATAAAAAACCATGAAATCATGCATTGACCTCACTACTGAATGAGCGCAGATTAAAATAGTTCATTGCAATTGGCAAAAAGTATTTTGTAAGACAAATTCTTGATCAGTTTAACATTTTAAATTTATTATTTTATTCAATCACTTATATAAAAAATATTTTTTAATTAAATGGTAACTTATAAGTCATTTTATCTTAACATTTTTAAGGTATTTAGAGATTAAACACCATTAAATCAGATGCTTGTGTATTTTTTAATCAAAAAAAATAGCTCACCGAAGTGAGCCAAATTTTCAAAATATTGTGACTTAGCTTTTAAAGATGAATCAGTCAAAATTTAAAGAATGATAACTTAATGACTGCAACTGCAATCATTCCAAGCTGAGATCCCTCACTAGAAAATACGATTCTGATCTTTTTCAGCTTTAGGCAGTTTTTTTGCAATTTGCTGAGCAATCGCAATGTAACTATCGGCAGCATCATCGCCTGCAATCACTGACGGCGTACCTGCATCGACATTTTCACGAATACTGACATTCAATGGTAAACGCCCAAGTAACGGAATGTCATATTGTTCTGCCAGTTTATCGCCACCACCTTGACCAAAAATTTGTTCTTCGTAGCCGCAGTTTGAGCAGATATGCGTCGACATATTCTCAATTACGCCCATGACAGGGATTTGCACACGATTAAATAGTTCGATGCCTTTGACAGCATCCATTAAGGCAACATTTTGTGGTGTAGTCACAATCACCGCTCCCGTTACAGGAATACGCTGTGCAAGTGTCAATTGAATATCCCCCGTTCCTGGTGGCATATCAATCATCAACACATCTAAATCTGGCCATAAAGTTTGATTAAAGAGCTGCATTAATGCACCTGTGGCTTTTGGTCCACGCCACGCTACAGGTGTATTGTGGTCACCTGTTAAATGTCCGATGGATAACACAGGCATCCCAAAAGCATCCAATGGTACAAATTGCTCAGCTTCAATCATTGGAGTTTTGCCAGCATTGCCGAGCATGGTCGGAATACTTGGACCATAAATATCAGCATCTAATACGCCAACTTTTAAGCCTAGCTTTTGTAATGCCAAAGCCAAATTTACAGTAGTGGTAGATTTTCCAACCCCGCCTTTGCCCGAAGATACCAAAATTACGTTTTGAATACGCGGATGTTTCGGCACATCGCGCTGTTGTGGCGCAGCTTTCTGAATCGGTGGATTATTCGGATCGGCTTCTTGTATTGAACTTTGACCTGCAGCATCGACTACTGGCGGTAAATGAGATGCTACGGTCTGTGTGGTCGATGTTGAGCAGCTTTCACCTTCAGCATGTTGATGCCCACAACTTTCTTTTTTCTGTCCCGTTTTCTGCTGAATCACATGCATATTCAGTTCTTTAATGCCGCATTTTTCTAAAGCATCGGCTAGCTCATCATGAATTTGTTGTAAATGTTGTTTTTCTTCAGGATAAGTATTGATGGTGATTTGCAGGATGTCACCTTGCACATTCACTTGAGAAATACGGTCTTTTAAAGCATGTTCAGATTCAGGCAATACATAACTTTGTAGCACGTGCTGAATAGCTTCCTCATTCACCGTATGCGAAGGTGAAAAAACTGATTTAAGTGAAGAAAGCCAAGACATAGATTTACTCCAAAGTTTGGAAATACCGCGATTTTGATAGTGTAACGATAATTCAGTATAAGGTTAAGTCGTGCTTTCACTGAAATACTTAATTCTGAGTATATCAGTTGGTTTTCAACATGGTTTATCTTCAAATGCAGACCAACTCCTTGTTTAGATATTGTATTTAGCCTTCTAGGCGGATTTGAAAAGAATTCATCGAATCCCTTGTGCATCTATGTGCTATCTAAGGTAAAATTGCCCGAATTGCATCGTCCCTATTTGAGAGAGTTATATCCGTGCGTCAAATTTTAGTCACTAACGCCCTACCATACGCCAATGGTCCGATCCATATGGGTCACTTACTCGGTTATATCCAGGCAGATATCTGGGTTCGCGCCATGCGTGCAATGGGACATGACGTGACTTATGTCTGTGCGGATGATGCGCATGGTACAGCAATCATGCTGCGTGCCGAAGCCAACGGGATTAGCCCTGAACAGCAAATTGCCAATGTGCAACAAGAACACATTCGCGATTTTGACGGTTTTGGCGTGCATTTTGATCATTATGATTCAACGCATAGCGACACCAACCGCGCACGTGCCAGCGAAATTTATGTCAAAAACCGTGATGCAGGCAATATTGCTGTTCGTCCCGTCACGCAATTATTTGACCCTGAAAAAGGCATGTTCTTATCAGATCGTTTTATTAAAGGCACTTGCCCAAAATGTAAAGCGGAAGATCAATATGGCGATTCTTGCGAAGTTTGCGGCACAACCTATAATGCGACTGAGCTGATTAATCCAAAATCGACTTTGAGCGGTGCGACGCCTGTAGAAAAATCATCAGATCATTACTTCTTTAAATTGCCTAATTTTGGTGAATACTTACAAAAATGGACACGCGATGAAGGTCGTTTGCCAGTTTCGATCGCCAACAAATTAGATGAATGGTTTGAAAATGGCTTGAATGACTGGGATATTTCACGTGATGCACCATATTTTGGTTTTGAAATTCCAGACGCACCAAATAAATATTTTTATGTATGGGTTGATGCACCAATTGGTTATATGTCGAGTTTTGAAAACTACGTAAAAACCAAACGCCCTGACCTAAATTTTGACGATTATTGGAAAAAAGATTCAGACAAAGAAGTCTATCACTTCATTGGTAAAGACATCGTATATTTCCACGCTTTATTCTGGCCTGCAATGTTAGATGGTGCGGGTTATCGCACGCCTACAGGTTTATTTGTAAATGGTTTCTTGACTGTAAATGGTCAAAAAATGTCGAAATCTCGCGGCACATTTATTAAAGCAGAAACGTATTTACAGCATTTAAATCCTGAATATTTACGCTATTACTTTGCATCAAAACTGTCTGATAAAGTTGAAGACTCTGACTTAAATCTGGATGATTTTGTGCAGAAAGTAAACTCTGATCTTGTAGGTAAAGTGGTGAATATTGCCAGTCGTTGTGCCAAATTCATCAACACTAAATTTGATAACAAATTAAGTGCAAACTGCGCTGAACCTGAGTTAGTACAAAGCTTTATTGCTGCAGGTGACTCGATTGCCAAAGCATACGAAGAGCGTGAATTCTCTGCGGCAATTCGTGAAATTATGGCGCTTGCTGACCGCGCCAACCAATATATTGATGAGAAAAAGCCTTGGGCTTTAGCCAAAATTGAAGGCGAAGAACAGCAAGTTCATGACGTATGTTCTGTAGGGATTAACCTATTCCGTCAATTGGCGATTTATCTTGCGCCTGTACTGCCAACCTTGGCTGAACAAGTTCAAGCCTTCTTACAGTTAGATAGCTTTAACTTTGAATCACGTAAAACTGTTTTAGTCGGTCATGAAATTGCGTTGTTCCAACCACTCATGCAACGTGTTGATCCGAAAGCGGTAGCTGCAATGGTAGATGCATCTAAAGATTCTTTAGCCGCACCTGCTGAAGCACCAAAAACGGAAAAGAAAAAAGAAAAAGCCAAAGAGAAAAAAGCAGAACCTAAAGTCGGTGAAGCGGAAATTATCACCATTGATGACTTTGTCAAAATTGATTTACGTGTTGCAGAAGTTCTTGAAGTGGCTACGGTTGAAGGTTCTGACAAGCTCCTTCAATTGACTTTAAATGTTGGTGAAGCCGAGCCACGCAACGTGTTTAGCGGTATTCGTGAATTTTATCAACCAGAAGATTTAAAAGGCAAATTGGTGGTGATGGTGGCTAACCTTGCACCTCGTAAAATGCGTTTTGGTATTTCTAATGGGATGGTACTCGCTGCGGGTAATGGTGACGGCGTTTGGGTGATTTCACCTGAATCTGGCGCTAAACCGGGGGATAAAGTGTCTTAAGATTTAAAATCTAAGATAAAAAGCCTCTACTGTTGTGGAGGCTTTTTTATCAGTATTACATTTTAATCAATAATAGACGTAACAACGCGAATACGACCATCTTCAATAAAGTTATAAAAACTTTTTAATCTACGTGTATGTGCCATTAATATTTTACATCGTTCAAAGTCAGAATCAGCAAATTTATTAAGCCACTTCTCGTCTATACAATACAACTTAGCTTTTAATAACTTATAGCTTTTTTGGCAATCGCTATCCAAAGAAAATTCATTTATAGCTTTAGCAGTTGCAAAACTATTAAGATCTAATTCTTTGATTCTATTAGATAGTTCATTATAAATTGCATCAATAATCGATTTTTCCTGTTTATATTTCTCAATCGCTTCATAGGTAGTATTTGCAATATCACTATCCATTCTCATCTTCATATAACCTGGGGAAGCATAATGGATAGCGTCTAAACTAGAATTAGATTGCTGCGGTATTATATTTTTAAGTTTATTATAAAAATGCATAGCACTGAACCCATCTTGCCAAGGCATTCCCCCAGAAGTACCTAATTGTTTTTTCGCAACAAAAATGAAATCATAGATTTGAGTTATTTTTCTATAGACTTCTTTAAGATCATCAAATTTCCAATTATTTTCAAAGACCAAGGAGGAAATATTTTTATCTTCCCTATATTCTTCAATGTTTAAGCAAGCATCTTCTTCAGGTAAATATTCTTGCGGTATATCTACTAGATCAACTAATTGATATTTTGAAGCCTTCTCGCCTTCATCAATAAAAAATACAAAATTACTAGTTTTTTCTTGGATACATTCAATTAAAGGAATTTCACCTAAAACTAATCTCAATCTATCTTCTTCTTTTATTCTAAATAACATCCACCGATTATAATCTTCATCACAATCACACCAATACTTTAAATATTTTTCACCATTTTTTGTAGAAAACTCAGACAACAAAGGACCTTCAAAATAAATTAGATCTCTTTTCCACAATAAATTTTGTAATGGAAGCTTTTGTAAATACGATCCGTTTAAATCAATCATTTCATACACCACTCAGGTCAAGTAATATTTGAAATTCAGGACTTAAATCAGTACCTTTAAATTCAAATAGATCATAATGTCCCTGCTTATTTGGTTTAGTTAGAAGACCGTGTTTTGGTTGAATTTTTCCTTTTGCTAAATGTGAACCAAGTGTCTTATCGATATTTTTTATCATTTTTTTTAAATACTTATATTTTTCAATTGCTTTCCCTTCACTTTCAAACATAGAGAGTCCTAATAATGAACAACGTTCTGTATCATTACTAGATTTACTAATTCTTTGCGGACTTTTTTTACCTTGTGGAACAAAACTTTTTGTACAAATAGGATTATATACAAATCTATATGCATCTATGTCCTTTTGTACACAATTTGAAGGAGGACAATCTGATAAATTACATAAGTCAGATTCATATTTCATTTTCATATAAGCCTACATTTGGTAACGTTATTTTTCTCTGTGATATAAAAAGTGTTAAAAATCCAGTGCAGTATAAACCAATAACCCATTAAATGTGATAATAGAAAATAAGAATTTGAATATTAATTCCACACCATTTCTCATCCTATTTGCGCGATAAGGATTTCGTCCGTTCGTTAGAGACACACAGCCGTGCCCTCTAACGAACAGAGGGTTTTGTTACTTTTGTTCCTTCAAAAGCAAGGAAAAAAATGAACCTAAAAATTTAAAATCTATACTTATCTATGCTAAAAATATTCATCACTTTAACTTTAATAAGAACCTCATGAAAAACTTAAAACCCCTCCTAATCGCACTCACAATTGGTACAGCAACCCTTACTACCCAAGCCGCTGAACCAACCACCATCCAAGCTCCAAAACAGGTTGCAGGCTATTACCACCACCAAATGGGTAATACCCAAATCACCGCCCTGCTTGATGGCACAAACTACCTCAACCCATCCATGTTTAAAGGCTTAAGCGACAGCGAAAAAAGCGACATCCTAAAAAAATATGCTGCTAAAAATGACAAAGGCATACAAACCTCAGTCAATGCCTTCCTCGTTAATACAGGAAAATCTCTAGTATTAGTGGATAGCGGTGCAGCTAGTTGTTTTGGTGCTCATTTAGGTTCAGTTTAACCAACCTAAAAGCATCAGGCTATCAACCTGAACAAGTCGATACCATTCTACTCACACATCTACATCCCGATCATGTCTGTGGAATCAGTAAAGATGGCGTTGCCAATTTCCCTAATGCGACAGTCTATGTATCTGATGATGAAGCAAAATATTGGTTAGATCCGAAACAAGCAACAAAACTACCGAAAGAAAAACAAGCCAATTACTCAGGTACGGTTGAGAAAATTAAACAAGCGATTGCGCCTTACCAATCCAAACAACGCTTTAAAACCTATAAACTCGGAGATGACATTCAGGGCTTTAAAGTCATTAATACGGCAGGACATACACCGGGACATTTTAGTTATGCACTAAAAACCAAAGGTGAAAACGTGGTCTTTATTGGAGATATCGTACATTCACATACTGTGCAATTTGATAAACCTGAAACGGCAATTGAATACGACATAGACCCGAAAAAAGCGGTTCAAACACGTTTAAAACAATTTGCAAATTTTGCTAAAAATGGACAAACCATTGCCGCTCCACATTTACCGTTCCCAGGGATCGGTCATATTTATTCTCAGGATGGTAAGAGCTATCAATGGATGCCTATTCATTTTAAAGATTAATGATTCCATAAAACCTTCTCCCTTTAGGCATAGGTATCTACACATCTTTAGGTACCTAGTGCAATGGTTGCGATTTCATTCAGTTCATCTATTGAATATTCTGAGAGCAGTTGAAGAGTATTTAGTAAAATCGAGAGTCCTGCCAATAT
>NZ_JBWKMK010000040.1:0-10758 GCF_056431365.1 Acinetobacter seohaensis | reverse complement strand
TTCGCAAGAGATGCGATGGATGTCTGGTGATTTGTAGTCATAAATTTTAGTACCCACTTGTTTTTAAGTGGGGACTAAATTAAGGCTTATAGGATGAATTCATAAGGTGTGTTCAGCGGACGCTTACCGGTGCTTTACAAGCCTGAACGATCTGCTGTTTAAATTCAGCACTGTATGTTCTTCGTTTTTTCGCAAGAGATGCGATGGATGTCTGATTATTTGTAGTCATAAATTTAAGTCCCCACTTGTTTTTAGGTGGGAACTAAATTAAGGCTTATAGGATGAATTCAGAAGGTGTGTTCAGCGGACGCTTACAAACATATCTACAATAGGTGCAATTCTTTTAAAAAAGTTGTCATATCCATACTGAATTGCAGGCTCTATTTTTTGTTCTTGTAAAGATGTTCTCCAGACATCAAAGTACTCATCATTTGTAATTATTTCACCAAAGTGTATACAGAGCACTTCATAAGCAATTTTTAATAGCAATGATTCAATATCATTGAAGTCTATCGTTATATTTCCATGAATGACTGGATTGTGTTCTATATTTATTTTTGAGTTATCTATTATCTGATTAATTTGTTTATAGATATCTGCTTCATCCACTTTTTTATCTTGTTTCTTAAAAGCTCTAATTACACTAGCTACAACTTGCTTTTTCGAACTTTCTAAATCGGTGGCATCAATATGGCCAGAAAATACTATTCCTTTCTCATCATTTTGAATACATTCCAAAGAATAATGAGTTTTAATTTTATAATCAGGAGTGAAAAATATTTTTTTATCGCCGTATTGATAAGTACCTACTAATGGAAAGTTTGGCACTTTTCCACTTTTGCCCTTGATCTGATACTTATTGGCATGAGCTTTGCCTAAAAAAGACTGGGCAAGTCTATCTTCAAAACCACTTCCCATTGCATTATTGCAAATCTTGCATAGCATCCCAATCTTTAACTTACCACCTAAAAACTCAGGAATAATATGTTCATCACTTTTAGGATTTTTATCATCCTCCCCAAATACACATTTACAGATGACACATTTAGCAAAAGTATGTTTTTTAGCAATTAAATTTTTTGTAATTTCCATTATTATCACTGTGCGTATAAGTATTTTTAAAAAAAATCCAGTCTTCAATAAAAACTAAGATTTCATTCTTCAGAACTATTTTCTGTATCCACTTTTTGCTTTTTATCCTCTTGCTTGCCTTTGTAGAGCCATATTGCGGCAATCGTATAAAGACCTAAAATTGTTGCTGTAGTAGTTGTAATAAGAGCAATATAAGCCGTATCTGATAATTTAAATTCAGTAGGTTCTACAGTCAGCGGAAGCTTGGCACGCTCAATTGGATTAAGATGAATCTCAATGGGCATTACGCCTGCAAAGCCCTGAAGTAAGCTAATCACTGTAATTAGACCCAACCAATAAATTGTTATTTTCGATAAGAAACCTAAATGCTGTTTCCGTAAAGCATGCTCCTCCTTTTCATGTAAGAGTTTTTGCCTGTTTACAAGATCTTGGTGTGATATTTGTTTATACGTTTTGCTCTTAAGGGAGTTGTCCTCCAATAAGGCTTTTTCTTTATTTGGGTTTTCATTAATCCATTGCTTAATCTCCTCATCAACCAATTCTACATGGTCCATGAGGAAATTGAGGTCTTCCGAGCAATTATTTGGGTCAATAATTTCTGTCATTTCAATAACTTTTAGCTCGATTGTGTCTTTTTAGCTTTATTTTTCAAGTCATCAAGTAACAATTTATAATGATTCGAAATTAGATTATCTGAGATTTCATTACCCCAATCTACATGGTCATAAGTCATCGACCAAGGTGTATTGGGAGCATGAGTGATTTGTGACAAAGTAATACCGTCAATATGTCCGTATGCATTAATGACATATTGCAGTACTCCTAACTCTTGTGGATCAAAATCATCATTTGTATGAACTCTAAGCTCTTTGACAGGACTTGCCTTATAGTGCTTAACATTCTCATAAAGTTCTGGAATGACAGGACCGTATTTCCATGCTTCAACTTTTTCCATGACCAAAGGACGATTGAATAAAGCTAACATCCAGCCATGAGAAATATAAACTAATTTTAAGAGCTGCATAGGTGTATATTGCTGAGGAGGGCTTTTTTTTGACCCTAACTCAATCATTTTACTAGCAACTTGAAGTGCAGAATGAGCCATGCTGTACCTCCTATAAGTAAATGCGGAAAAACAGTCCACACTGAGCCTAAATCGGCTATCAAACTTTCTAATCATTGTTCAATGAATTACAACGACTATCACTGAAAGGCAAGGAATTATACATACCATTACATTTAGTATATATGGCTAAATATGAAAGTTTAAAGCAAAGCGACAGACTGGGACGTCATGGTTGGTGTGTTTGTTGCAGATCAGTATTCAAGTATTACTTGATAACTGGACATCTTAGACCGCATTAGATCGGCAAAGACTAATTAGACAAAACCTTAGACATAATTTAGTTATTTTTAGCAATAAGTAGCTGTAATTTAGTTATTTTGTTTTGACATTTTTGCAGACAAAGAACATTGAAAACATATATATTTTTTGCGTTCATAGTGACATTTTTGAAACGGATTTTTGTCTTTTCTGCCATTTTCAAAATGTGCAAAACCACCATGCTTTTTTTGATTCATCACATTGATTTAAAATAATTTAAAAGTTTATTTTGTGCTGCAGTTTAATTATTGGTTTTGACCCTACTCACCTGTTTTTGTAACGTTAGGTCACTTTTTTTTAGTGCTAAATTTCAATATTCACCATTCACCGTTAGCTACTGGGGAAATATTCACCCAAAAGAAAACGCCCCGAAATAAATCGAGGCGTTTAATGCTACTACTTATGAGCTAACCGCTCATGCGGGAGCTAAGTTAGTGGCTAGTAGCCAACCCTACGTGCCGCATCACGGTTTAAATATTAACCAGTTTGGCTATCGGTATCGATACAATAATTTGTTCTAATATTTTACAGATTTAGGCAAGTCTTGATAATCGGTCATGGTAACACTGGCTGCTTCATCATCTTTATGGTGAATTTGATCTAACATATTCAATTCCATGATACGCATCTGTTTTGCGAAATATAAATCAAACATCTGTACCTTTTCCCGTAAGTCATATACGGCGTCCGTTAAATCGGGGTACTTGGTACTAAATTCATCATTCTTTTGTAAGCGTTCCATTGTTTCCACAACATTTTTGGCACTACTACGCAACAACTCGCCTTGAAACGGTGGTAAACGGTCAAGTAAGCCATTTAAATTGTCACATATACGCGCAGTCGCCTCTAAGACTGAACCACGCACAGAGTTAAATACAAGCCCGTTATACGATGCCGCTAAATCACGCTCAAATTCATTGCTCAAACCCAGCAAATAATCAGCACTACAACCATACTCAATACACATGCGGTAAATGGTGGCAAGGTCAATTTTCTTGTTACCATCCTCATGTATAGAAATAATATTAGGCGGCATTTCATCTATGCCATTCCCCCAAACCCGTGTGTATGCATCGCGGCGGGTAAGCCCTGCAATTTCTCTAGCACGGCGGCTATTCTCCCCTACTACTTTATAGAGCCGCTTTTCATCAAAAAATGGGCGCGTATTCTTTATATCTGCATTTAATTCATGCTGTGTCATATTTTTTACTACCTTTTTTATCTTGAGCCTAGTATTACGTTTTTTAAACGGCGCACTGTGTTCGTAAATAACGTGATACAGCCATGCCAAACCTGTTATCTGAAATATTAATGCATCCCACAATCAGCACTAAAACAACCATCCTATAAGTGATTAAATATTTGCGTTCATAGTGACATTTTTGAAACGGGTTTTTTATTTTTCTCCCCTCGTAGTTATTACCCACATAATTACAACAATCTACTCAATTCCGCTGTATTCATCATCTTCAACACTGTCCACGTCATCATATTCGTTCATTTCATCCATACGCCGCTGCATTTCCGCATCTACTTCACGCTGTAACCCGCCTGAATCAATAAAGGCGCGCCGTTTGGCTAACATTATGCATTCATCCAATAAGCGCTGTTTCTGCTTCTCGTACGCTGCATCATCGTTTAAGTCTTTCATACGCGACTCGTTATCGTTGTCACGTAAATCTTCCATTTGTACGCCGTATAGTGATAATTCAAACTTAATGCTTTCACGGCGGCTCTCGGTCAATTGCGTATAAGCAGACATAGCCCGCATTAAAGCTCTTTCCTGTGCTGCGTATAGTTCATATACATGGGGTGGGCATATCTTCAAAAATTCTTGTGAAGACATAATTGCGCCAATCCTGATTAATTCATCACTTAATAGGTCACCAATCTCATTAATCGTACGCATCCGTTTTCGGCTTTTTATGATAACTTCTGCCAATTTTTGAGTACGAATATTTGCGTTCATAGTGACATTTTTGAAACGGGTTTCTTCTGCTTCAACTATCTTTCTAATGTGCGCCGCATAGTCATCCTCAACATAATCATCAAATTGATTATTATCATTATTTTTGTCTATTATTTTTTGCTGCTTAATTTTTATTTTGATACAATTTGCCTGTTTTTGTAACGTTAGGTCACTTTTTTTTAGTGCTTCATCTGCATGCTCCCACCCCTCAAGCTTAGCTCTTTTTGCCAATGCTTGATGTGTTGGAAAATCACTAATCTGTAACTCGTTTTGAACTAAATCCTTTAACTGTCTATGCGTCATCTTAGGATTAGATTCATAGATAGCTCTTACACACTCCCAAAAGTCATCACCAAACCTATTGGCGTCGGGCACTTCCTCACTTGTACGGGCGCGAATCCATTCTTCCGACTTAGCACGGCGCTTTACTGTTGATTCTGACGGAAATTTATCTAAAGCGCATTCTGCCATGAGTATTGTTTTAATTTTCTCATAGCTTGGCTTTGCTTTAGACTCGTAAAGCTTGCGAATCTCGCGCCATAAATCCGTATCGTGGCGCTTCGATAATTCAACGTCTGACATTTGTTAAACTTTTTCAGGCTTCGGCACGTTTTGGTAATGGGTCATCGTAACACTGGCGGCTTCATCATCTTTGTGATTAATCTGATCAAGCATATTTAATTCCATGATATGCCCACATTCACGCAGAATCGGTATAAAACATTAATTTAAAAATTTATTCTGTACCGCAGTATAATTTTTAGTTTTAATACAACTTACCTGATTTAGTAAAGCCGTATCACTTTTTTAAGGGCTAAATTTTAGTATCACTGTTAGCTACTGGGGAAATATTCACCCAAAAGAAAACGCCCCGAAATAAATCGAGGCGTTTAATGCTACTACTTACAAACCAAGCACCCATGCAGAGGCTAACAAGGTGGCTAGTAGCCAACCCCACGTGCTGCATCACAGTTTAAATATTAATCGATTTTGTCTGTTAAATACAGTGAAAAAATAAGTATATATTGATAAACAAAAAGATGGTTTACTTGAACACATAAAATAAGCCTGTGCATATCAGAACAATTAAAATGGAGAATTTTTATGATTAATAAATGCTTACCCAATATAGAAGAACTTACTCCGATTGCAGACAATATCCGCATCATACTCACGGAAAGAGGTTCTAAGGACGTACTCGGTACTGTTATTGAAAATATCCGAAAAAGTGCTGATATGCTCGCACAACATAAAATTGATGCATGGCTAGGTTACGGCGTCTACTTGCCCGCTGTTGAACGTGTGATTGCACTACATAGCGGTGAAAGTGAAACAGATTTTTATATGCGTACCCAATACCCTGTAAATGTGGTTGAGGCTTACACCGTACCCAATGATGATATTGCTACCCTTGCTGCAGCAGATCAATTTAGTCAGATGCATAAAGCCATTGTCCCTATCAATACGGCGGTATGGTGCTTGAATGAAGATGAACAGCACTACATCAATTTGTTAGAGTACGAAAATCGCTTAAAAGCTACTTTTTAGTTTTCTTGTTTTATGTAACTCTATCTGAAAGAAGAAATGCCGAGGCTAACTCGGCATTCTTTTCTAAAATCAATAACAAAGCTTTAATAGAGAGGACTTAAAAAGTTACTATTCCATCGCCTTTATTTTTGTTTCAATAAAATCAATTTCGGACTTGTCCAAACCATATTTTTTATAAAGCTGTTGGTCAATTTCAGGGATAGACTTGCTCCAGTCGATGTCAGAATTTGGGGTGAAGTCTTGTAGGGGAATATGTGCCCATTTTAAAGGAGGATTATCTTGTGTAATTTTTAAGATGCTAAGCAAAGCTCGTGAAAATTTAGACTTTATGTATTTCATTAAATTTTTAGCTTCCATTTCTGTATCAAATGCACCAATTGAAATAAATGTTGGTGTAGCTGAAACAAAAGGATTTCCAATTAAAGGTGTGCTTAATACCTCGCCAATAGCACCTGAACCATTGGCTTTTGGGACAAAAACTTTAAACTTTTCTAAATTATTACTTAATGGATAACGAGCATCCATATACTTTTTATCAATCCAGCGATATGTTCTACTTCCATTATATATCCCTAATAGCTTCCAATAATTTTGGGATTTTTTAGGTTCATTTTCCAGAAAAACATAATCCAAAGAATCAAAAGTTGATGATTTTAATTCATACTCTTCATTTTTACCTAAGATTACCACTTCAGGATGTTTACGTTGAATTTGTTTAAGCCGTTTTTCTGGTGAATCTGGATAATCCTTAAGAAACAACTCATTAAACTTTAAATCAGAACGACCTCCAAACATGATTGATGGCAAGTTTTCAGAAGGGATAGCCTTAAACCTAGATGCTAGTTTTCTTAAATTTTCATCAGGAATAAAGTTTTTTATCGCACCAAACTTTAACTCAGCATCTCTATAAATAACGACAACTCCACCTTTAATATCAGTAGTAGGAAAAATTTTCGATGAATCTTGTTCATAATATTCAACTTTGACATGTTCATCATCGAGCATTTTTTTATTCCAGTCCTTTGCTGTTAAACCTGCATTAAACAAAAACCGTGCAGGTGAAATTAAACAATATTTTGAGCCGACCTTTTCAGCTAGGTCATAAAAATAGTTATAGACAGCATCTTGTTTATTATTAACAGATGATAACTCTTGATACGGCGGATTACCTACCACAACATCAAATTTCATTATTTTTTCTCCCCAAACAGTTCATCACATTTCGCTTCAAAGTTGCCTTGCCCTTTGGCAAATGGCGTGGTATCTAGGCAAACAATATGCGAGTCATTAATATTTTTGGCTTGTTCATCAAAACCAAAAATAAAGTTACGTGCAATACGGTAAATAATTTCACTGGGTGCAAAACCATAAATTTGCTGCTCTAAAATATGCTTTAAGCGTGCATGGTCGTCAGGGATTTCATGTGCTAAACCCACATACAAACGCTTGACGATTTCAGTCAAATACAAACCCGACTTCATATATAAATCAGCAAAGGTTTTGCTAGAGTCTTTAAAAATATCTGGGTCTTCGGCTTGCAAATGGTCAATCATCATTTTCACGACTTTCTTCGGGGTAAAAATCTGATTGGTCTGTTGCGGTGGAATATAGTCAAAAATATCTTCGGCTTGGCTTTCATCAAAGTAATTGGCAAGTGCTTGACGCTTATTTAAAAACTCAAGTACCGACTGGTTAAATACCATCTCATCAAAGAAATGGTAAGTATCACGTAAGGCTCTAAACTGCGCTAAAGAAATCCCTGTGACCTCTTGAAATACATCATCCTTAATCGTTGTATCAAAGTTCTCAAGGGCGGTTGTTGGTTCCCCATACGCCATTAAAAATGACGGGATGGTGCGAGCAAAACCACGTAACCGAGCACGAACGTCATCCTCAACATGATTTTTCTTTTTTTCCTCGGCTTTTTCTAAAATGGTTTGCGTGGTGTTTTGTGTCAACTCTTGTGTTTTATGAGCAACCGTTGCTGCGATATTCTGTTTAAAGTCATCTTCAACTTGCTGTTGCTTCGCTTCATAAACTGCTGTGGCTTGTGCAACTTTGGCAACATCATGCTTTGCTTCAGTCACCATTTTCCGATAATCAATTTCAGCTTCTTTATGTTTAATTTCAGTCTGTTTTTGCACTACAGCAACTTCACGAGCAATGGCATTGGCGGATTGTTGCACCACTTGTTCAGCGACTTTTACAGTCAACCCTTGCTCTTTCGCCAACTCTTTCACAATGTCTTGCGTATTTTTGGTAAAAGCTGTGGCAACCGCATTGGATAAATTTTGGCTTGAGCTGTTCGTAATACTTTCCACAGTTTTGCCAATGTCGGCATAAACTTTTTCACCAAAACGAGCTTGGGTTTGAGCAATGACAATGTCATGCGCCACTCTAACTTCACCCTCATCATCCACTTCTACGTCTTGAGTATCAATAGGTTCATTGGTTTGACGTGGTACGGTTTTACCGATTTCGACAGGATTAAGCTGCTCTAAAATCTCCCGTACTTCTTGCGATGCAAAAATCCCTGATACATTTTGAAAAAGTAGATTCGACATAAAACCACGCCGAACCACTTCTTGCGCTTTAATGACTTTAGGAATGGTTAAAACCTGATTAACATCAAGTTCAACCATTTGCCCTTGGTCGTCTTCGGCTATCACAGGAAAGAAATTCAGCAAAACTTGAATATTATCTTTACGGTCTGTGCTTGTTCCACCGCCATTTGTGGTGTTACTGGACAAATTATTAGCAAATTCATCGTAAATGATGAGCGTTCGTTCAGGCGCAAAATCAAACACATAGGCGTTTTCTTTTTGTCGCATTTCCCCATCAACCACATACGTCCACGGATTTTGCGCTCGGAATGCCGCTTGCATATACAAACTCGGCGATTTCATATTCGACAACATCAGCACAGCTGTCCATTCGGGAACTGTAACCCCTGTAGTAAGTTGTCCTACTGAAAGGGTGATGGTTTTATCATGTTGTTTGATGGCTTGGCGCACACGCTCAAGAGAATTTTGGTTAATGATTTGGTCATCAGCACTACGTCCATCGCCAGCAGCTAAAACTACTTCATAATTTTCAAACACAGGATGTTGCTGTAACAGCTTTTGTAAAGCTTTGGCACTATCAACACGGTTAAGCAACCAAAAGGTATGCTTCAATTTATCTCGCAACTCTTTGGTTGAAAATGGATATTTATGATTACGAGAAAGTGAGTCCAACCATTTTTTTACATCAGCTTCGTAGGTAAATTTCCCTTTATCATTAGTTGAAAAAAATTCATTCAAATCAAAAGCAAAATCTATATTTCTCCCATCAATATCAGCCCCTTTATTTACCGTATCACTCAACATTTGGCTAATTTGATAAGAGAACAAATTTAAGCGAGGTAATTTCTCATAAGGGTTATTTTCTTCGATATTGTCCCATTCAGCCTTAGCTTGTTGTTCATCACTATATGTCCAATTATAAATTGCATTTTGACCAAACTTACCAGATGCAACAGCTTTGAAAGGCGTTCCCGATAAATGCAAAGTAAAATTACGATTGATATTTTCGAAGGCAATATCCGTTTTGAAGGTATCGACACCCTCATGAGATTCATCAATGACCAATAAATCCCATTGGTACTCCTTTACCCATGCTAATTTGTTATAAATTCCACCAAAAGAAATAGCCCCTTTCAAATCTTGTAATGAAATAAAGGCAAGCATGCGGTTTTTACCACTGGAGATTTGCGCCAAAAACTCATCACGTGTCATTACTGGGCGGTCTTTAAGTGAATCACTGGTTGAGATGAAAGCAAAGTCCGTCTGCCATGCTATAAATTTTTCAAAATCATCAAACCATGAATTCGCAATCGCAGGTCGGTTAGTCACAATTAATACTTTTTTTGCATCTAGTTCACGTGCAAAATCATAAGTCGTTAGGGTCTTACCAAAACGAGGCTTGGCATTCCATAAAAATTCACCTTGTGGATTATTTTTGGCATAAATTAGGGTTTGTTGAATTGCTGCCCGTTGTTCTGAGCGCAATTGGTAATCTAATTTTTCCTTGCTTTGCTGATATTGATTATTTTGAAAGTCTGTGAAATCAACATACGCTTGTTCGGGTGTACCATTATAGTAGAACCACTCAGTCGATTGACGTTGTTGAACTTCTTTAAACATCCGTAAATAGCGATGAAATTGCTTATCATTAAACCAATCATCTGAAGTATTAAATTTTGCAGGCGCAGACCATAGCTTTTCATAATCTAAATTGGCTGTTTGGGTCTGCTGTTTAATCCGAATGTCTACATCTTTATGTGTTGTATAGCCTATTTTTATCCACCCATCATTTTTAGGGTAGCTAGGTGTAATATAAGCATAGATTTGAGGGTAAATAGTTTTTGTAGTTCTTATTTGTGGTGAATTACTCATGGTTATTTTACCCCTTTAGCAAAAAATTCCATTTTTTTGCTATCCCAATTCATAATTTTTACCTGTTTCCCCTCCCTAACTAACCACTGCTCTTTAGATTCTTTCTCATTGAAAAATAAAAATGAGGTTTGTAGTATTCTTTCTCTTTTTTCACTTAATGGAATAATGTATTTCAGTCCATCCATTTGAAAAATGTTGTAGCTAATAAGTTGACAAAAATAACTAATCATGCGAAAAAGTTTTTTTAGTTAACAGATGTTCACACATGCCTCGAATTGTTTCTGTACCACTTAGTTTAGAACAGCGAGAACGACTCATTTTTCTGGCCA
>NZ_JBWKMK010000039.1:0-35712 GCF_056431365.1 Acinetobacter seohaensis | reverse complement strand
TGTTCAAATGGCGATTCAGCGTTTAATTGGTTTTGGGAAAAAAGAAGAGTTTAAGGAAATTTTGGCAATTTTAAGAAGGCAGAACCCTGATAGGATAAGGGTTCTGTGAAATTTGTCGTGTACAGAGGTTTAATTATCAAAAAACTCAACTCGGTCTAGATGCATTACAACAGCGCACACGTGATTTAAATGCACGTCAACGTCGTTTATTGGTACTGATTGGTACTGAAGATTTTGATTTACTCGGAGATCAGTTCAAGCAACGTCTTGCACCACCTGAATTGATTGAACAGCTATTAGATATGCACCTGATTGCCCCTGCTGCGCTTGAGCAAGATACATTGCAACAACAAGAGCAAACGACAGACATTTTGCTGCAACAAGCGCCAGTGCCATCATCTACCACTTTGCGCACAGAAATTCATAGCCAACTTGCAAGCAGCACCCCGCAAGCCCATGCTGAGAGTTTGGCAGAACCAATCCGCACCCAACATCTTCAAGTAAATTCAGTTCCTGCATATTTAGAAGCACGTGTTGCAGCTGCCATTAATACAGAACAGCCCGCTGAACAACCTGAACCACAAGCAGAAATACAGCCTGAAATTACTGCCTTGAGTTTTGAAGATGTAAAATTTCTCATGATGGATACTTTACAGCGTCATTGTGGATTAATGGCAAAACAACTGATTCAGCGAATTTTACAAGCGCAGGATATTCGCAGCTTAAAACTCTGCCAAATGCAATGGATTACCTCTTTACAAGAAACTCGTTTGCCGCCAAAAGCACTCAATCAGATTTTGCAGCAAATCAATCACTCCCTACAAAAGCTTAATCCGACTTAAAGCTTAGATTTTTTTACTTAGTTTTAAGTCTTTTTAACAATTAAAACCATGCTCAGGGATATATGGATTAATTTATTTTTATTACTTTTCAACACTTTAAAAACACATATAAATCCACATCTAAACCTTAGATTCATTATCCCTATAAAAGCTAAGACTTTAGCGGCATAGCCCCGACTCATAAAAATCAGCGATATAGTATTTTCCAGAATTGTTGAGGCACAGGGTCATGATGAATCATGCATTTTTTTTAGCGTTTGATGCTTATGACAATCCAATGCAACTCAGTAAAGTTGGCAATTGGGTGATTACCTTTTTAAGCCCAAAAGATCAGGAAAGCCAAATACAGTTAGCGATTACCAATGTGTTGCCGCGTCAAATTTCAGCACATTTACAACCGCGACGCATAGTGATTCAACAAAGTACAGATGCCCAGCTCTGGCAAATCTTGCAAATTGAATGTTTTGATAGTCAAACCAATCAAGAGTTGAGTTTTCAACCCGATGATGACATTGGGCAAGCGGTCATTCAAAAAATTATTCAAGAGTTTGATAAATACGATGTAAATATCCAACTTGTAGAAGATCAGACGGTTTAAAGCGATATGTTTCACACTTAATGAGCACTTTATTTACGTGTGCTTTAAAAATCCTGCGCACAAAAAAGCTCATCGAAATGAGCTTTTCTAAAAATAAAGTAGTCTCACAAATATTTACTCCAACACACGGAAAATACTATCAGACTCGCGGCTTTCAAACAAAAGTTCGATGCTTGGTAAAATCACTTCACCTTCCACAATAATGTGTTCAATTTTGTGAAATAGTGCCAAACCCGCTGCCAATGAAGTTTCTGGGATATTACGTAGCAATGCTTTTGCTTCGTAAATATGGCTAAACTGGTCTTTAACTTTAATATCGATGATTTGCGTCATTGTTGTTCCCTTTTTCTTGACGGAAATTTTTTATACCATAGCTTATAAATTTTTTAAAAAAGTGAGTTGTTAGATTGTTTGACAATGTAGTATTTTTTTAAACTAAATTTAAATTATCTAACAAATTCAAACACATATTTTTTAAAATTTTATTTACAACTTACAAAACCACAGTAAATTTGCTTGTTTTTCATTCTAGCACAGAAAAAACTCGCATTGCTGCGAGTTTTTTTATGTTGGAAGGCTAGTGCTGATTTTATTGTTTGAACAAGAGTTACAAACTCAACGAGCTGTCATTGATCCGTCCAACTGCATCGTAGCGTCTATTACATTGAATGACCTACTGTAGTTTTAATATAGTGAAACTTATTTTTTGCTGCAATAGCCCACTACATTTCAACACATTCACACAGCAAAATTTCAATTGATTTAATTTTCAGTTACGGCATAATTTTATGCGGTTAAAAGCTCCAGCTTTGCGATTAGCTTCTGCATAACTTGGCGATACTTTCAAATAATAAGAAGTCGACGATTATTCAATTAACTCAATTTCATAATCAACATCTTGCAGCATATCTTTATTGTATAGCTTTACCATTGCTGTTGCTTCAGCATAATCGTAGAACAAACCTTCTGCGACGGCTTTACTGCGAAATTCCGTGGTACCAATTTCATTATCATGCGGAACAAAATATAAGTTTTCTGGAATGAGTTTAACGATATAGCCCACGAAGCTGCCCTCAGATTTTTCAGTTTTAAAATATGTGAGTTTTATATGCTGAAAAACGTGATCAGGCTATGGCAAATAAGATCGAATGTTTATCTTAATTTTTTATATACTTTTCAACTATTTTTTATATTACAGTTCAATGCTTATATACTAATTTGGTGCGCTCAGCGCGCACAAGAATAAGGTTTTATCATTTTGATTTATAACAATAAAAAATTAACCTTCAACAGCATATACCGTAAAAAATACCGTATAAATATTATTAATTTTTTCAATTTGATAATCAAGAATTTATTGGATGGCGTCAATTGAAATAAAAACCTAAATAACTGATTTTAAATATAAATTTAAATACTTAAAATATTCTGTACCCAATTTTTACCCAAATTAGATTTAGTATATTGAATACCAAATTAATTTTGTTCAAATCCTAGCAGAGGATATGAACTAACTTGGTTACTGATTTTAACACATGTGAATTCAATATAAATTGAAACGTTATAACACTACTTTCTTATATTTCTTTTTTTCATGTATCATTCAATAGTTCAACTTCAGGGATAAGGTTATGTTTGAAAATATTGATACTTTAAAAACAAAATTAGATCTGCATCGTCCTCTTTCTCCTGCGATTGTAAAAAATCTACAAGAAGATCTTATTGTTCGTTGGACATACCACTCAAATGCAATCGAAGGCAATACACTTACATTGCTAGAAACAAAAGTTGTCTTGGAAGGCATAACTGTTGGCGGAAAAGCATTACGAGAACATTTCGAGGCAATCAACCATAGAAATGCTATCTACTATGTTGAAGACATTATTCGAAAAGAAGAGCCTTTTTGTGAATGGCAGATTCGAAATATCCACCAACTCATTCTAAAAAATATTGATGATGACAATGCGGGACGTTACCGCCAACAAAACGTATTGATTTCAGGCGCTACGACTACCCCACCCGACTATACATTATTAAATGACAAAATGGCTCAGCTAGTCGATTGGTATAACCTTGAAGCACATAAGCTTCATCCTATCGAACGTGCAGCCAAAGTACATGCTGATTTTGTCGGAATCCATCCATTCATTGATGGTAATGGACGTACATCACGTCTTTTGATGAATCTAGAATTGCTTAAAGCAGGCTATCCACCTTGTGTAATTACTGTAGAAAATCGATTAGCTTATTATGAAGCTCTTGATCAATGGATGGCTTATGGTAAAACTGAGGCTTTTATCAAGTTGGTTTCTGAAGCTGCACTCGAGGCATTTAAACCATATAAGGTTGTATTAGGTATTTAGATAAACTTGTACGGTATCTTGATCGCTCGTGCTATTTATTATTTTTGTCAAATAGTTACGTCTTGTTTACCTATAAAATCTGTCATTCGTCTTATAAATATATTTTCATTCTCAATTAAATCATCCATTGTCTGTGTTTCATAAACATAAATTCCGTCCACTATAAATAGCACATCATTATTGTTGTTACCGTATAAAGTGTCAGAGTAAGACTTATCAATGTCTAATTGTTTTGATAACGGATAGATCAAACCACTTGCAATTAAGTTATTTTGGTAATACCCAGAATAAGAATGTATTTGGTGTAAATCTGACCTATCAATGTCATTATTTTGCATTCCCATTTTCTTAAATTTTGCATCAAGAACAATAACTTTTCCGGTTGTCCTGTGTTTCATTATTAAGTCTGGAAATATTGCTCTGCGATAAAATTGCTTTTTGTAAATTGGAATTTCAACTTGTCCACTCACAGACCATTCAGGAAAATTTCTACTCAAAAGTTTTTCAAGATAGATTTCGTATAATTCTGCAATGTCAAACAAATAACCCGTTGTCGCTAAATTGTTCTTTTCATCATCAGGCATTAGGTCTTTGTTCAATAAAATTATTTCTGCATACTCTAAAACTGTTTTGAAACTACGATACATTGGATTATTTGTAGTTGGGTGTATTTTTGCTCTTTGTATCGTTTCGTAACTCGCAAAACGACCAGAATATTGTTGTTTTAACAATTGACTTAAACCAAGCAAACGACTATGAATTTCTTTTCCGAAAACACTTTCTAATTTCCTCAATGCCAAATATAAAACATCAATGATTTCTTGAATATATATTCGCTCTCTGAAAGTTGTGGTTAGTTTTCCTTGAAATGGAATATCTCTTTTTAAATAATCATTAAAATTTATACTTCCTCTTACTTTTTGACTTCGCTCTTGCTGTTGTTGGTATTGTTGTGGCAAGCCTAAAACAACCGCTTTTTCTAATGACTGAATAAATAAATGAGCAATAATAAACAAGAACTGATTTTCGTTTTCATCTTTCTTTGCTTGTATTTGATCGTTTTCAACGTAAATGTCATTTACGAAGTTGAGCATACGTTTTAGAAAAGTGTCACCATATTTTGTTGTAATATTAATTTTACAACCTTTGTGAAAAAGCACCCCAGCATACAAACCAGTTTGAATAAAGTATTCTTTTTCTGTCTTTTCTTTTGAGTATAATTTTAGAATTAGACGCTCTTCATCTTGCTCAAAAATGCGTTTGTTTTTGAAATAAAATACTTTAACCTGTTTTAGTTGTTCTGCACCAAGTTTTAATTCATAAACAGACGAAAAAATTTTTTGTAAGTTTTTTACGCTTGATTGTTTTACCCCAAAAGTTTCACCTAAAGCCGATTCTAAAATTGGGGATTCTTCGTAAAAATTATGATTGACTGGAATACTAATTTTCATTTTATTTAATTGTTTCTTTGAACTTATTCAACGCTTCATCTAACCTATTTTCCAATTCGCTTTCCGCAAATACTGCTCTTAGATATTCTTTCAATGTTGGTCGCAAATACAAGTTAAATAAAACTTCAACATTGTTATTTGTAATATCTTTGCGTTTAGCAATGTCGCTAATCTTCATAAAAAATGAATGACCAAATTCATATGATTTTCCCAAACCTAAGTCTTTGGAAATATAGTCGTTCAATTTTTCGCAGGCTTTGACATACTGACCAATATTATTGAACTGATCTTTTACTTTGAAACGTGTTTCCTCTTCAATTACTTCGTAATCACAATCTTTTCTTATCCATTTAAAACGTCTACGGAGTGCTAAATCGAAAGCATCAATACTTTTATCTACATCATTCATCATTCCAATAAAAAACACATTCTTAGGAACTCCAAACTTCACTTCGTTGTTGTCAATTTCATAAGCTAAATCTTTAAACTTATTGTCCTCTTTGATTAAATCTTCAATTAGCGCAGAGTATTGTGTACGAATCAGGTTTTTATTTTCAGTGTCGTGTCGGTAATCTTTTTCCAATAGCGATAAAGTTTCACCAAACACCATTGAAAGATTTGCTCGGTTAATTTCGTCAACGACGAAATAAAAATCCTTTTCAGGGTGTTTTTTCGCTTTGATACAAAAGTTTTTAAAAATACCATTTACCAACTCAAAGCGAATATTTCCATCTTTTGAAACGCCTTTTGGTTTAATACCTTCGATAAAATCTTCATAAGTAAATGATGGATGGAATTGTAAAACCTCATATCGTGAAGTATCACCTTGGCAAACAAAATCTAAACTACTTTTTACTGAAAATGTTTTACCCGTGCCTGGTGGCCCATAAAGAATGACGTTAGGATTATTTGTATCCGCAATCGCTCTGGAATTTACAAAACGCCATAAGAAACGTGAAAGCAAAACAAGTTCATTTTTGTCTTGTTCATTTACGTCTAAAAGTTGCTTTGCTACAACACAAACCTGATGATTTTTCCTAAAGGCTTCTTCAGCATCACTATCAATAAACTCGTTATATAGTTCTTCTAACCATTGTGTAGAGTAGATGTAGAGAAAGTCCGATAAATTATCCAATACAGCCAATTTCATTAAAACTTGCTTGGCACTGTAATTTGAGTTTTCAATCAAACGTATTTTTTCTAACGGGTCAGTTTTTGAAACAATGCCTTTCAGCAACCCCTTTATGTTATCGTTAAAATAAATTTCTGCGTCTTGTCTAGTGGCATTTGGTTTGCTTGCACTTTTGATATAATAAGTAGAATTATCATCATTCAATTTCACTTCAAAATTGAATGCTGTGCCAGGCTTTGAAGAGCCTAAGACAATTCTCGTGGTTCGTTCTAAAAAGTTACACAAATATCCGCCAGGCATTGTTGCAGTAGAACTTCCCAAAATGTTTGTGTAATCATCCAAACTCAATGTGTCATTTAAAATTTTATCCTTATATGATTTCCATTCAGAAATTAGTCTCTCAACTTCATCATTATTAAATTTCTTCTCGTCCTCTTTCGTTTCACTTTTAAATTTATTCCAAAGTGCTTTGATTTGAATTTGTCGCTCTTCTGACAGTTTTATATTTTCCATTAGTCTTTTGTGATTCCTTAACTTATACCACTCTACAATAAAATTATTTGTAGCATTAGATCCGTTACAATAGGTTAAAGTGCCAGGTGCTTGTATGTGGCTTTTACCATAAGCTGTTAAAATCTGGTTAAGAAGATTTTTCTCATCTTCTTCATAAAAGCCAAGAATTTCAATTTTTCTTCTAAGTTTGAACCAATCAAATTCATCGTCTGTATCGTGTTCTATATAAGCATCGCCCTTTACTTTTACTAATGCTACTGGCGTACTTCCATCACGAACCATTACAACATCGTCAATTTTCATATCGTCTTTGAAGAGCTTAGGATCAACTACTGGATTTCCTTTTTTGTCTTCCCAATATTCCCCCATACCGATAACTTGTTTTTTCATAAGTATGGCTTTTAGCGTATCAACGTCTAATCTTGAGTCTGGGTGTAGTTGTATGTGCCAATAGTTCAAGTTCATTTAATATCAATATGTGTTGTCATGTTTTAGAAAAGGAAAAAGCCAATTTTAACAATAGCCCTATCATCTTTATTTTTTCAGCGTGTGATGGTGGCATCTTAACTCAACTTCCGTTTCCTTTAAAAACTTATAATTAAGAGAAAATTACGTTAGATTTTTACCAAATTTTACCCAGTATAAAAGTTATAAATAGCAGGTTTTACCTAACTAAAGATTACTACTGTAATCTTTAGTTAGGTAAGTGTCCACTAGCGAATCCATTTAAATACAAGCTAGTACAATTAAAGAATTAAGGGTAAGCGGATTAAATGGTTGATCTTACCTTTGCATGAGAGTGAGGCAAACCGGCATCTCATCGGATTATCTGGTTGGCACTCCAACCTACTGCTGATGCATGCTTCCCTCGCTAATTCCAGCAAGAACCCCACACGCCTTAACTTCCCGGTCATCGTTGCAACGCGCTCTTAGTGAAACGAGTTGTTTCTCAAGCGCCTGTAGAGCGGTTATCTGCGAGCGCACATGAGAGATGTGATCATCGAGCAAGGCATTGACAGCGGTACAGGACTGATGAGGGTCGTCCTGATAGCGCTTTAGTTCGTGAATTTCTGCCAGTGACAGATCCAGGATGCGGCAGCGACGAATAAAGGCCAGCCGCTCAACGTGTTTCTCGGTATAGACACGGTAACCGTTCTCCTGCCGACCAGGCGGCGGCAACAAGCCCTGCCGTTCATAGAAGCGGATCGTCTGTGTATCTACCCCTACTGACTGTGCCAACTGACCAATACGCATCGGGTTCCTCCGCAACGGATTCTCTACGCTATTGACATTATAGCTACTATATAGTTTTAAATGAAAACCCGATCACATTCAAGTGGAGTCATATCATGAGTAAAAACTGCGGAGGCCCCTGTGGCGACCATGCAAGGCCTGCGGCGGATATCGATATGCAGGCCTCCTCCGAGGCGCCAGGGAGATGGGTCAGTGTTTATGCCGTGCCGAAGATGGACTGTCCATCAGAAGAGCGCATGATTCGCCTGGCCCTGAACGGCGTTGAGGGGATTCGGGCACTGTCCTTCGACTTGTCGAACCGCCGGTTGAAGGTCGTGCATGACGGCGAGGCTGAGCCCATTACCGCGAAACTGGCGACCTTGGGGCTAGGCGCCTCGCTTCAGGAAACCGTCATTGCCGACCCAGAGACGATCAAGGCCGCTGAGAGCTCGGCAGTCTCTGCTACGCAGGAGTCAGGCACTCTGCGCGTGTTGCTCGGTATCAATGCGATCATGTTCGTGGTGGAAATGACTGCTGGCCTGATCGCCCAGTCTACCGGCCTGATCGCTGATTCCCTGGATATGTTTGCCGATGCAGCCGTCTATGGCCTGGCTCTCTATGCCGTAGGGCGCAGTGCGAAAATGCAGGTACGTGCCGCGCATCTGGCAGGGGTACTGCAACTGATTTTGGCTATCGGCGTACTCGTCGAGGTGGTGCGACGCTTTGTTTTCGGTAGTGAGCCTGAATCGCTGATGATGATGGCGATCGCCTTCGTCGCATTGATTGCCAATACCAGTTGTCTGCTGCTCATATCCAAACATCGGGAGGGCGGAGCGCACATGAAGGCAAGCTGGATATTCTCGGCCAACGACGTGGTGATCAACCTGGGGGTCATCACCGCCGGCGCTCTGGTCGCGTGGACCGGGTCCAATTATCCGGATCTGATTATCGGCACCATCGTGGGGGTAATTGTACTTAACGGTGCTAGACGCATTTTGGCGTTGAAGGGTTAAATAATGCTCATTATTGGCAAAAAGCTCTCGCCGTATGCCCTATTGTCCATATCGGGCCTGCTGGCAGCGTCTGATCAGGCCGTAAAATGGCTGGTGCAACAATCAATGGCATATGGCGAGTCTATTTCAGTGACCTCATTCTTTAACTGGGTACACGTATGGAATACCGGTGCCGCATTCAGTCTTTTTGCGATGGTTGAGGCTGGCAGCGCTACTTTTTTATCGGAATCGCGGTAGTGGTCTCGATTTTTCTGATCAAGCTGATCCTTGAAAATCGTCATAAAGGAGAAGCCATCGCTTACAGTCTTATCCTCGGTGGCGCCATGGGCAACCTGATTGACCGGGTCTTTCGCGGCTATGTTGTGGATTCCTTTGATTTCTATTGGCGAGACTGGCATTGGCCGGCCTTCAACCTGGCTGATATTGCAATTGTCCTCGGTGCCTTACTTTTAGTTTCCAGCAGCTTGTTGGGTAAAAAAGCAAACACCAATGCCGAGTCGGATGGATCTGACTGACACCTACGCCTATACAACACCATGACCGAACTTCCCGACAACATCCTTCACCTGCCGCAATACCAAGTACTGGGCTGCAAATCAACCGACGACGAAATGCACTTCCAGGTGGACGTGCCCGATCCCATCGCCTGCGAGGAATGCGGCGTGCAGGGTGAGTTCGTACGGTTCGGCAAGCGTGACGTTCCCTATCGTGATCTGCCCATCCACGGCAAGCGGGTCACTCTCTGGGTGGTCCGCCGCCGATACACCTGCCGGGCCTGCAAGACAACATTCAGGCCCCAGCTACCGGAGATGGTGGACGGATTCCGTATGACACTGCGGCTGCATGAGTACGTGGAGAAGGAATCCTTCAACCACCCCTACACCTTTGTGGCGGCACAGACCGGCCTGGACGAGAAGACGGTGCGCGACATCTTCAACGCCCGCGCCGAGTTGCTGGGGCGCTGGCACCGCTTCGAGACGCCCCGCATCCTGGGCATTGACGAGCTATACCTGAACAAGCGCTACCGCTGCATTCTGACCAACATTGAGGAGCGAACCCTGCTCGACCTGCTGGCCACCCGCCGCCAGGACGTGGTGACCAACTACCTGATGAAGCTGAAAGACCGGCAGAAGGTCGAGATCGTCAGCATGGACATGTGGAACCCCTACCGGGCAGCGGTCAAGGCTGTGCTGCCCCAGGCCCGTATCGTGGTCGATAAGTTCCATGTGGTGCGCATGGCCAACGATGCCCTAGAGAGAGTGCGCAAGGACCTCAGAAAGGAGCTGAAACCGTCCCAGAGCCGGACTCTCAAGGGAGACCGGAAAATCCTGCTGAAACGCGCTCACGAAGTCTCAGACCGGGAGCGCCTCATCATGGAGACCTGGACAGGCGCGTTCCCGCAACTGCTGGCCGCCTACGAGCACAAGGAGCGCTTCTACGGCATCTGGGACGCCACCACACGGCTCCAGGCAGAAGCCGCCCTGGACGAGTGGATAGCCACCATCCCGAAGGGCCAAAAGGAAGTCTGGAGCGATCTGGTCAGGGCAGTGGGAAACTGGCGCGAAGAGACCATGACCTACTTCGAGACGGACATGCCCGTCACCAACGCTTACACGGAGTCCATCAACCGACTGGCCAAGGACAAGAACCGTGAAGGGCGCGGTTACTCCTTCGAGGTGATGCGGGCACGAATGCTCTACACCACGAAGCACAAGAAGAAGGCACCGACTGCGAAGGTCTCTCCTTTCTACAAGAAAACCATCGGTTACGGACTGCCGGACTTCGCAGAGGAACTCAACTACGGAGTCGATCTATCAACCATCTGAGGGTGGTATCAGATTGATGGGGTGAAGGTGCCCCATCAACCATTAAATCCGTATACCCAGAATTAACAAATCTTTCTCGATGTCACTTTCCGCACTCATTTCAGATTCGGCATCTACCCACACTTTGTGTTCTACATCTTGAATTAAGCTACTCACTCCATGTGTAGGTTTTATACCCATTGCATCAAGTTTTACCTTTAATGACATAATCATATTTTCACGTTCAATGGACCAACTCGATGCAAAGCATCTCCAGAATGTCCATCCTGCGCGTTTTAAAGCACGTTGACGAGTCATGTCATCATGCCATTGTTCCGGCCCATGATAGCTATCACCATCACATTCAACAGCCAAACGCTGATCACCATCTGACTCAACGACTAAATCGATTCGATAGCTTCCAACTTTAACCTGTGGAGTAACTGTGTAACCCATTTCATGAAGTGTCGTAAATACAGATTTTTCAAACTCCGATTCACACAAGTCTAATTTTGCTTCAAATGATGCTTTTTGATCTTCTTGCAAATCATAAAAATGATTGAGTAAATTCAGCCTTAGATCTTTTGGAGATATATGATCACGATTCACGGAGTGGACAAGATACATCCTTTCACGAGCACGGCTTGCAGCCACGTTAAATCTCTGTTCATGATCAGATCGACTCAAAGCATGACAATTCTCAGGATCTGCTACCATAGATAAGAAAATAATATCTCTTTCTGCACCCTGAAATGCTGAAGCATCTCCACAAGCAAATTGAACCTGAGTAAGAGTTCCTGCGCCAAACTCATTCAAAGCTTCTGATTGAATGAACTCAGCCTGTGCTGGACCTAGCAACGAGATCACGCCAATTGATCTATTCGTATATCGTTCATCTTTAAAAAGTAGCTTCATTTCCTCAATAATTGCTTTCGCTTCTATTCGATTAATATGTTTGCTGTTTTTAGATTCTCTATATCCCTGCGATGTATAAATTGCGACTAAAGCTGGGCTTAACTGCTCAGACTTCTTCGATAGTCGCATTGGCTTAATACGATTACCATAAAAGTTTTTATTGCTGTAACTAATGATCGCTTAGCGACTATCCATAAAGTACTATCCACCCATCAAGTCAAACCGATTAAAAAATTCCATCGTAAAGTAGATTTCATTCGTTATGAGCGCCCATTACCAGGCGATAGAATTCAAATGGATACCTGTAAATTGGGTCCTGGGCTATATCAGTACACATCTATCGATGACTGCACACGATATCGCGTTTTAAGGATATATAAACGCCGAACAGCAGCGAATACGCTCGACTTTTTAGATTGCGTAATTGAAGAAATGCCTTTTCCCATACAGCGAATACAGACCGATCGTGGGCGGGAATTTTTTGCTGAAAAAGTACAGAAAAAATTGATGCAGCATGGAATCAAATTTAGGCCAAATAAACCAGGTTCACCTCATTTGAATGGCAAGGTAGAGCGTTCTCAAAAGACTGATAAATCTGAGTTCTACGCTACTGTCGATATTAATTCTGAAGATATCCAAGACAAGCTAGCCGAATGGCAGCATTACTATAACTGGATGAGACCACATTCAGCTTTGAAAGGTAAAACACCGATGGAAAGGTACTTTGAATTATGTGAAGAAACCCCTTTCTCTGATGAGGTCCAGAAGCAATACAACCCATCAAATGAACGGATTCAACACGCCAATTACAAGATGGATTTAGAGATCGCTAAATTGAAATGTATTAGTTCAGACTTGATCCAAGTCAGCCATTTTTAGCTGACTTGGAAGAGCGAAATCAATTTATTCTTTATAATTTTGCGTGCTATAAAACTCAACTGGCAAGCGTTTTAGTACTTTGGCGCTTTCTGCGTACTTCAAGAATGCGTCAGCGTAGTCCAATCCAACTTCCACACGACGTTCACCCGTAATCTGTTTAAAACTGTCATAAAAGTCTTGACCATCTGCAAGGAAATTAATGGTAATGACTTGATAGGTTTGGTTTGGATTTAAAGTTTCATATAGCCCTTGAGCATTGCGAACTTTTAAGTTTGATACTCGCTCACCTTTATTTTTGGATAAATCTACATCCCACTGTAAACCACCCGCATAAGGATAGCTGCCCGTATTTTTTTTATTCACGACACCATCCATAGCATCCTCGAGTACATTTTTGATCTCTTGACCCGTCGCCTTTAACTGCACCAGCGTATTTTTAAATGGCAATACCGTATAAATTTTCTCTACACTAATATCACCTTGAGGCAAATCTACTCTCACCCCACCCCCATTTTGGATAGAGATATCTGCGGCAAAAAACTTTTTACCCTGCTGCAAAAAAGCTTCCGCAACGAGCTGTTGTACATCACCACCATGCTGATTAGTAAAATCAGATTTATTACAAATATCCCCTAAGCTAGAACGTGATGCGTCTCTTGTTGTTCCTGGCACACGACGCAAACATAAATTTTCTTCAGCTTTAGCCACAATTTCTTTACCCAATAAGTTTTTAGCAACTTTATAAGGTTCTAAAATGCTTAAAGCGGTGGCGTCAGGTTGCACCATGATCAAACTATTACTACGCTCAATATCTTGATGAATAGCATTGAGCTCGGCACTGCTCAATACTGGCGCATTTTGAGCAGTACGTTTAAACTCATTGCCTATTAAAATATTGGCTTTGCCCGTACAGGCTTCAACTTTACCATTCGCATCAAAATTGACTTTAAGTTGCCCCACTGCATACGCGTATTGCCAAGCTTGCACCACACAAACTTGATCACCATCTTTGTTTTTCACCGCGGTTGGATAATCACCTTCTGGGCTCATTCCATAATCTTTTAGCTTTGCATCTGCCAACAAGGTATGTGAGTCACCTCCAACAATAACGTCAACACCAGATAGTTGTGCAGCCAACTCCTTATCCTTTCCATAGCCTAAATGAGACTGCACAATAATTTTATTTATGCCTTCTTGTTTGAGCTGATCGATATATTTTTGAGCAGTTGTTAATTCATCTTTAAAAATCGTATCTGCATTTGGTCGAGAAGCATTTTTGGTTTTATCCGCAATAGATAAACCGATTAATGCAAGTTTTTGCCCTTCTTTTTCAATAATGGTATATGGCTTCACAAGTTCTGTTTGGTAGAGCGCTGAGGTTTTTCCAAACTCGACATTCGCACTTAAGACTTGGGTTTTATTTGTACAATTACCTTTGTTATTTAAGAACCCAATAAATTTATTTAAACCTTCATCGGTATTATCAAACTCATGGTTGCCTAGCGTTAATGTATCGAAACAAACTGTGTTCATGAGATCTGCCTCTGCTTCACCTTCTTTTAAAGTAAAGTAAAGGTCTCCCGTAATGGCATCCCCTGAATGAATTTTGATTGGGTTTTTCTCAGTGCTCGCCAAACGGTTAATCAATGCTGTCACGCGTGCAAAACCACCATTTGCAACCTGGATCTCTTCGCGCTGACCTGACGAGGTTTCAAGCTTTAATTTGATGCTTTCTTCATCTAAATGTGAGTGGCTGTCATTTATGTGCAGCACATTAATTTCCAGTGGTTTGGGTTGAGCGACAGGACTTAGGTCGGTATTGTCTTGACTATCATTATTACACCCAACCAAAAATAGACCAGAAACGACTAAACCGCAGGTCAAACTCGAAACATGCTTGGTTTTATTTTTAAAAATCACGGCTATCCCCATGTGATCATCATTTAAACCTTTATCATGTCGTCCTGCAGTTTCAATCTCATGACATCCTCACTTTTTTCTCATTATTTTTATAACAAATGGTTTAGATTATAATTATTTAATAATCATGCATTTGATTAAGATATATTCATTTTTTGACGCAATAAAATAGGGAGAAATACAAATTTCCCCCTATGATCACAATTATCTAATCAATTTTTAGATTTTTCCGTGCTTGATTTATCTCAAAATTTACGTCTGCGCATTGTGGTTGCTAAAACTAACCCCGTTAAAGTGAGCATTGACCATAAGCCCATACTGCCGCTACTGGTTTCGCCTTTATCCATATTGCTTTCTTTCTTATCATTTAAATCCATATCGACAATTACAGGATCATGATCGGAAGAACGGAATGCGTCATCGCTATAAAATGCTGAAATTTGCTCAGCTGTTTTATATTCTTCGTTATAGTCCAAAGCTGTCGGCTCATCCGCATTGATGTGCCATGCAAATGCTCGTTTCACCATTGGATATAAGTTTTCATCAGCAATTGCATGGTCTAAGTTCCCAGAACCGCCATTGCCGTTGGCATCACTTGCGACACCAAAAATATAACTGTACGCAGATTTACCCTGACCAATTTTTTCATCATTCAGCAAAACTTTATAATTAGCTTTTTCCAATTCCAGTATTGGATCCTCTTTTGCATAGCTATTCATATCACCGACCAGTAAATAGTTCGGGGTATTGACCTTGGTTGGATTGGTTGCAATCCACTGCATCAATTTTTGAACTGCAGTTAAACGCGTAGAATTCCAACAACCTTGACCATCCCCTTGGTCAGCATCTAGAGAGGTTTTATCACTAGGGCAACTTCCTTTAGATTTTAAATGATTTGGCACCATAGTAAAAACCTTACCGCCAGATAAAGCTTGGAAAGTCTGCGCCATGGTGACTCTGTTCTTTTGAGACAGATCGTCATAGACTGCGGCATCGCCCACGGTCTTAACACGCTTGCTGTTATAAATAATGGCAACCGCAATCGCATCTGTTCCTAACGTTGTCATCTTGGGTGGAATAACATATTTCCAATCAGCACCTAAAGCTTTGGTGAGATAAGCGACTGCACTTTTCTCATCATATCCATTATTTGCGATTTCCATTAATCCATAAACGTCTGCATCAATTGCTTTTAAAGCGCTTACAATTTTCTGATGCTGCTTATTGAACTCAGCTTGTGACGTTGCACCACGTTCTGTAGGGAAACCTTGTGCTGCTCCATTATCATAATTTAATACGTTAAAAGCAGCGGCACGAATTTGCCCAGAATCTTTTGCTAACACTGGTGCTCTTGAATTAGTTTCTTTAATAACTTCAGGCTGTGTTTTATTTAAAATTGGCTGAATACGCCATGCATTGAAGCGATATTCCAAAATCCCTTCGACATTTTTCAATTGATCGCCACTTCTTAAAGTATTTACTGCACTGAAGTTTTGCGGCAGCCATGGCGTTCTATTTTGATTGTTATAGCCATCATCCAAGATAATTTTTGATAATAAATTTTGTTTGGCCAAATTGACTGCTTCAGCAGATTTCGCAGGATATAAATTGGTTGGAATATACAAGCGCCCTAAACTTAATGAAAGTTCACCAAATCGCCCATAATTATAATTTTCACTGATGGTTAAAGTCTGCGGTATCTTGACCAACATACCTTGATAGCGTTTAGGCGTATTCCCTTGTACATCCGTCAAACTTGTGAATGGTAATTGTAAAGGAGTTGCACTCACCAGACTTTCTGCCTGCTGATTACAGGTTTGGATATTACTACTTAGCTGATCGAGCTGTAGCTGATTTTGATAAGCACTTAGACGCCCCTTAAAGATAACTTCTTCACCTACTTTCCCGCCAGTCACAGTACTACTTGCGGGTAAGTAAACAAAGATCGCATTGCTTAATCCAGTTTTGGCTTTGCTATCTGGGGTTTGAATATAGAACCCTGAAAAACCATTTTGATAACGATAGTCAGCTGTGATAATACCGCGAACAACGTATTGTTGATTCAGTGCAGCAGTTTGTAAGTCTGCAATTGGAGTATCTGCAGTACTACACACTACTTCAGTCAATGGCGACTCAGTATTTACTGCACCCAAATTACTATTGAATGCATTTCGATCAGACCATTTAGACCACTCACTGTCTAAATCAAATGTTGCTGTAGGATCAATCGAAGTTACAGGATTTGAATTTTTAGTACGTGACAAACTATTTTGGTAACTCGTAAATGCCGTCCCCCAACCAGAACCTGGGTCTTCTCCCACTCGACCAAAACGATCAATTGGCGTACCTTTATAGAGCAGAACTAAAGCATCATCTCCATTAAATGAAAGCCCCGCCACTTGATTGACTTTAGTACCAATTTCGGTCTGTAATTCTGAGCGGCCAATAATATACTTTGCTTTACTCGCAAGTGAGCCTTGTAATGAAAAAGTCGCAGACTTGGTGATCGATCCATTACTAAATTGATGAATTTCATAATCAGCTAAATTGACTGTACTACTATCAGGATTATAAATTTCTAAACCTTTACGATTAGCAGAACCGTCAATATATTGACTGAACATCAGCTGTGCATAGCTTGGAAATGAACAGCCTAACAAAGCCAAGCTGAGACATAAGGTATGTGGTTTTAAAGTCTTCATGTTTTTTAAATGTTTGTTAAAATTGCAACTAGACTAATTTTTGTATATGACATCACCATGAATAATTAATGACAGTTTTTCGGACTATAGGCTGTAAATCAAAAACCTTTAGACTCAGCATTAAAAGCTTTTTTAATAGTTTTTCCTCCAAATCTATCCAATTAGATTTGATCTACAACATTTAGTTCAATAATACTCAATGCAGCATCTACCCCAAAGTACCCGAAATGCAACTGTCATCAATTTGCAATAAAAATCGATTATAATTCATGTGATAATGCAACTTTTCTTTGCGAGTTTATAAATGTCAGACAAAATCAGCTTAAACTATTTAAATGAACTCATTCGTAATGCTGAGAAAAAAGATAAAAAAATTGACAAGATCTTATTAGGCTATAAGGCGTATTATTTTTTTATGTCTGACAGCGAATTCCATAAAGAAGTCACTAACTCTGCCCTTTCACCAAGTAAACGTAAATATAAAGACTATAAAATCAAAGTGACTCAGGACGAATATCAAATTGATTTAAAATTTCAGGAAAAATAAGCAGGATTGCTCTAATTCTCAGGTTTAAACTCTTTATTTATTGACAGCCATTATGATTAAAGCATCAAAAAAGACAATCTAGACATTAGATGACCTGTTGTACTTAAGATCGTTACCCGCCAATTCAACATCATCTGATACAATCAAAATAACGGTTCACGTATCCTGTGAACTCCTGTTTTCTGACCAAATAGCACTCCGATAGTGTCCTCTTAAAATTTATTGGACACTATCGTGGTATTAATGAGTTAGAAAAGTGGGGCTCAGCGGATGCTTACGATTAAACAAACGATCGAGCCATCCGTTACCCTGCTCACACCATGACGAATCAGCTTTAAAGATTACGCTGATTGACTCGTTTAGACAGTTCTTCAGCCGATTCTTTTCGCTCCGAATAACGGTTGGTCAAATAGGCACTCTGACCGCGAGTCAGCAAAGTAAACTTGTATAGCTCTTCCATTACATCAACAATACGATCATATAGCGATGAAGGCTTCATCCGTCCTTCCTCATCAAACTCCAAAAAGGCTTTAGGAACAGAAGACTGATTTGGAATCGTGATCATCCGCATCCAGCGCCCAAGAATTCGCATCTGGTTTACACTGTTAAATGACTGTGATCCACCGCTCACCTGCATCAAAGCCAGTGTTTTACCCTGCGTAGCACGAATTGCTCCTGCAGCAAGTGGAATCCAATCAATCTGTGCTTTGAAAATTGAGCTCATAGAACCATGCCGCTCAGGCGAACACCAAACCATGCCTTCAGACCAAGCCAACAATTCATGCAGCTCTTTAACCTTTGGATGTTCCAGATCACCATCTTCAGGTAAAGGTAAACCTTTGGGATGAAAGATTTTAACCTCACAACCAAAACGCTCAAGAATTCGCCCAGCTTCCATCACAGCTAGGCGGCTATATGAACGCTCTCTGTTTGAGCCATATAGCAATAAGATACGTGGTGAGTGACTTAGTTCTTTAGCCTGCACTTCCGCAAAAGTTGGTGTCGGTAAAAGATCAGATTCAAGATTAGGGAGTGTCATCTTTGCCTCTTAAGAATTTGGATAATATTTTTTCTTCAGCCACAAGGATACGCTAACCAGTGCAATCAGCACGGGCACTTCAACCAATGGGCCAATAATCGTAGTAAAGGCAATTGGTGAAGCCAAACCAAAGGTAGCAATCGCAACGGCCAACGCTAACTCAAAATTGTTACCTGCTGCGGTAAATGAAATTGCGGTGGTTTTGGGATAGTCATTCCCCATCCACTTACTCATGAAAAAGCTGACAAAGAACATCACGACAAAGTAAAGCGTCAATGGAATTGCAATTCGCAACACATCCATTGGTAAACTCACTACATCACCGCCTTTCAAGCTAAACATGGCTACAATGGTGAATAACAAGGCCAATAAGCTGAGTGGACCAATTTTTGGCAGGAATATCGTTTGATACCAGTCCAGACCTTTGGCTTTCACTAAAGATAGACGCGTCAGGAAGCCCATCAGGAATGGAATCCCCAAGTAGATAAGGACAGCATTGGCAATGGTCCAGAAATCAACATTGATGACATTCCCTTCTATCCCAAAAAATGGCGGCAGATAGGTCAGGAAGAACCAGGCATAACTGCTAAAGAACAGAATCTGAAAAATGCTGTTAAATGCGACCAATGCAGCACCGTATTGATTGTCCCCGCATGCCAGTCCATTCCAGATCAGTACCATGGCAATACAACGCGCCAAGCCAATCAGAATCAGACCTGTCATGTATTCTGGGTAATCACTCAAGAAGACTATCGCCAATACAAACATCAGCACTGGCGCAATCAGCCAGTTCTGAATCAGAGAGAGCGCTAATGTTTTTTTATCCTGAAATACTTTGGGCAAAGCTGCATAATCTACTTTGGCTAATGGTGGATACATCATCAAAATCAAACCAATCGCAATTGGCAAGTTGACTGAATTTACACTCATTGCGTCCAATGCGACGGATGCTTGTGGAAATACCACCCCAATCGCAACACCCAGTGCCATGGCCACAAAAATCCATAGCGTCAGGTTGCGATCCAAAAAGGATAATCCTGGTTTAGACATGATCTGCTCGCTTAAAGATGGGAAATTTGATTAATTTCAGCAATAAGCTGAGGACGGCTCATGTGATGGGTATCTAATGCAAAAAGTGCATCTAAGCGTTTGTTGATATGTTCTACAGTACTTAAAAATGCCTGTAATTTTTCTTGTTCAGGCAAATCTAAATGTGATGGATCAGATAGACCCCAATGTGCTTTGATTGCTCCTCCTAAATACAACGGACAAGCTTCTTGTGCTGCCGCATCACACACGGTGATGACGACATCGGGCTGATACTGTTCACAGGCATCAATCGTTTTACTCGACAAACCTTCGGTAGACAAACCCAGGTTCTGTAAAGTCTGAATGGTTAACGGATGAACTTGGCCAGAAGGTTTACTTCCAGCGCTATAAGCTACCCAACCTTCAGGCGCTCGACTATTAAACAGAACTTCAGAAAGAATACTGCGACAACTGTTACCCGTGCACAGAAACAAAAATTTCATAAAAACTTACTCGCAATGGCTCTGAATCGATAGAGCTGAGGGATCAAATAACACGGGAACATTGCTACGTTTAAGTGTATTCAGAATTTCAAAGCACCATTCAGGTAGTTGTGGGTTAAGACTGTAATACACCCACTGCTTTTGCCGACGGTCATTCAGCAAACCACTTGATCTTAACAGGGCTAAATGCCGTGAAATTTTTGGTTGGCTTAACTGGAGTTTATCTGTCAAATCACAAACACATTGCTCTTCGTTTTCTGCGATAAGCATGACAATACTGAGACGTGTTTCATCAGATAAACATTTAAAAAACTGAACGTGGTCCATAACTGCTCCCATTCTATTATGCAAATATACACATATCCATATATTCAGTAAAGAGTACTCATTATAAAAGTATACCCATATCCGTATATGCTTGCCAGAAAGGGAAAAATTTAAAACTTCTTAACATCTCAAGACACAAATAAAAAAGACCCGTGGCTTATGCCACAGGTCTTTTTTACAGTTTTCCACATACACTTATTTATTTTTTTCAATCAACTCCACAATGGCTTGTGGTTCCAAAACTTTGCCACTTGAAACGATTTGATTATCTATGATCAGACCTGGCGCACTTAACAACCCTGTTTCAGCAATTTGCATCATATCAGTTACATATTCAATTTCTGCCTGAACACCCGTACTTTTACAGCTTCTTCAGTTGCAGCCAATAAGGCTTTGCATTTACGACAACCTGTTCCTAAAACTTTAATTTGCATCTTTATTCTCCACACTTTTTATAAAAACCAATAACCCAAAGTATTCAGGCTATAACCAACAATCAAGATTCCCACAAAAACAATCCCTACAAACAGGCTCAATAAACGGGTTTTCACCACTTGTTTTAACAAGATTAGCGATGGCAGAGAAAGTGCGGTGACCGCCATCATAAACGCTAAAACCGTCCCCAAGCCAACGCCTTTAGTCACAAGTGCTTCTGCAATCGGCAAGGTGCCAAAGATATCCGCATACATTGGCATTCCGACAATCGTGGCAATCAGTACGGAATACCAGTGTTCCTGACCAAGTAAAGCGGTAATCCACTGCTCAGGAATCCAGTTATGAATTGCCGCACCAATCCCGACACCTATCAAGACATAAAGCCAGACCTTACTAAAAATGTCTGTCACCTGTTCCCAAGCAAATGTACGCCGCTCTTTTGCAGTCATGCTGAAATCTTCATCGTCACCTAAGATTGTTTGATGATGAGTCACAAATTCAGCCACATACTTTTCCATTTTCAAGTAGCTGATTAATGACCCGCCGATGACTGCCAGCACTAATCCAAGTAACACATAGACCAATGCAATTTTCCAGTTAAAGATACTCGCCAATAAAATAATTGAAGCCAAGTCAACAAGTGGTGATGAAATCAGAAAGGAAAAAGTGACGCCTACCGGAAGTCCTGCACGGGTAAAACCAATAAACAACGGAATCGAAGAACATGAACAAAATGGCGTAATAGTACCGAGTAATGCCCCCATGATATTGGCTTTGATTCCTGTCATCCGACCTAAAATCAGCCGAGTACGTTCTGGAGGGAAATAGCTTTGAATATAAGATAATGTATAGATCAACACTGAAAGCAGAATAAAGATCTTGAATACATCATAAATAAAGAAATGGACACTACCACCCAACCGGGTTGCAACGGATAAACCAAATACATTTTCAACGAACCAGCGCACCCCATCCGAGAGCCAGGTCATTTTAAGTAGAACATCATTTAACCAAGCAAAAATTGCGACAATGTTCTCCATTTAGATCTCCTGCTCTACACTGATACAAAGTCCAACAGCGTTAGGGGTTTCACCTTTTATTTTAAGCGTCTGCCTTGCTCATCAATGATGACTTCACCATCTTCTTTAGCGAAAGCTTTTAATTGCGGCAAAGGTAGAATATCTAGCACTACTTCAGATGGGCGACATAAACGAGTGCCCAAATCTGTCACGACCAAAGGACGGTTAATCAGGATGGGATGTTCAAGCATAGCATCAAGCAATTGCTCATTTGTCCAGTTCGCATCGTCTAAATTAAGTTCAGTATAAGCATCTACATTTTTGCGTAACACATCACGAACACTTAAACCAGAGTCCTGAATCATTTTAATCAGCTGATCTTTTGATGGTGGCGTAATCAGATATTCAATTACTTCTGGTTCGATCCCCGTGTTGCGAATAAGCGCCAAAGTGTTACGAGATGTGCCACAGGCAGGATTATGGTAAATTTGAACTTTTGGCATTTGATCCATGAGTATAATCTCTTAAACAGACAGCTTTTTATATATGAATATTCAAATATACGCAATATGGAATATATGATTAACTACAAGTACCAATAAATAAGAAAAGCTCCTGAATCAATCAAAAACCTCCCATTTAGGTATTTCTGAAACGGTGTCAATTAAATTAAGAAGCTAAAGCTTCTTTTCGGATTCTCAACTTACATTAGGAACATCCCTCATCTAACAAACTGAATATCTTAAGGACTTTTTTAATTGTATTTCTCTTAATAAAAGTCAATAAGTTGATAAGAGCGAAATTGAGATGGTGGCAGTTGAACTAAAAATTTAAACCTTTAATTTAAAAAATTTAAATCTATATAGTGATTTTTATAAAACCAAATTTTTACCCAAGTTTCTACACAGCCAAACAATGTAGAAACTTGGGTACTAGGAATATTTTTTATATTTTTTCTAATATCTTTTTAAACATCTGCCCAAGATATGCTGTTCCATTACCCACCATAAACAAAACATTTTTCTCAGCAAACTCTTCTTCGGAAAGAGAGTTGTTCAAAATATCTTTCATTGGGGTAATAGACAAAATAAAGCTATTCAAAATCAAGTCAGAATGATCGAGTTTTGCTTCAATACTTTTTATCTCTTTATAGAACTCAATTTTGGCATCATCATGATTCATGTTTCGGATGCCTTTAGGATCAACTAAAGTTAAATACTGTTGCCCTGTTTCCTTATTAACTAGCCATAATAAAAAGTCAGGATAAAAATTTCCGGCTAAAGCAAAACCTAAACCACGATATTTATTATCAGCATTTCTCAATAAATAAAGCTCATAACCTTTCAGTAAAGCATCAGCATCTGGAGTATTGATATAACTTTGCAAATCCAGAACAAACTTCACTTCACTACTTTGGGTATGACTAGTGTAGTCAAACAACATTGGTGACCATGTAAATGGTAAACTTTCATCCTTCTTATCCAACAACGGATAGAACAAATGACGATCAAACGTAATCGCTCTAAAGCTACCATCTTCTTTCCAAGGTGCTAATTTTTCTACATCACCTTTGGCAACCAAGTCTTTCAACTTTTCTAAGCGATCAAATACTTCTTGTGCCTCGTTATTTTGACCGTCTTTAGCAGTAAGGGTATATTGCTCACAAATCTGTACAGGCAAATCCTTATCATCCAAGCTAAATTCTGTCACTTCATAAAACTGCCCTTCATAGGCATTCTTAATCGCATGATAGAACTTATCCATATAGGACTGTAACAACTCAGTTAATATCGCTTGCTGTTTCTTAATTCCACTCACGTCATTGGTTAATTCAGATGAGTCAACTAAAAGCTTGTACCAGTCTTCTGTAGAGGTCTTAATATCTCTTAAGCAAAACTCCTGTAAATCATCAACGTTCAACTGTAAGTTGCTATATCCTCGTTGGAACTTATATTGCTGAAGTTGCAAGTAAATTTCATCAAAATCAAACATACACATGATTTTTGGTGAAATCTCATGCTCTTGACGCTTGTCTTTAACATCAATTTGACGCTTTGACTTATCGGTATGAAAGGCTTGCAAGCGAGGATACAAATCCAAAACAACAAAAGGTTTTTTGATTTTACCTTCGTATTGTTTTGGAATCTTAAACATTGAGAGCTTTAACTGAGCCTTAAAACCATTAGCTTGATTATCTTTATAGCCATCTTTTAAGGTCAGTGTTTTTAAGCGAGGCGCTTGAATTTTATTGGTTGGAAAATCCAATGTGACTAAATCCTGATTCAGGATAATGCCCTCATCATTTAGATAATCGCGGAATTTTTCCATGTAGTCAGCACGTAAACCAAAAATATTAATAGTTTGCATCAAATCTAAATGCAGACCTTTATATTCAGCCTTACTATAAATTTCTCTTGGTGTTCGTTTTAAAGAGAAGTTCTCACCTTTTAAACGCACACCACGACCAAAGAGCTGAATAATCTGTGCGCCTTCACCAGTCCCCATGTTCAATAAGCCCATGGTCGAGACACGCCAGCTACTCCACCCCTCAGTAAATTTACGTGAACCGATTAGAAGATGTGTTTCACTATCATCATTATTTAATGTAGGAAATAATGACTCTGCAAAATCATCGGTACGAGCATTGATGTAATGCGTTTGACTTGAGTTCTCACAATTATCGTATAGGCCTTTTTCATCACCTACGTTAATCACTGCAAAAGGAGTATTTTCTCCGACCTGTAAACGCAACTCACCTTTATTCGCCGTGATACGTACTACATTCAAACGTTGATTGGTTGTAGCGTTAAAAAAGCTTTTTAAAATATCTTGGTAAAGATCAGTTGCATTTTGACCATGTAAAGGTGCAAATCGATTGGCAAAAATATTGTTTCCTTTAGGATCAACCAAACGAGATGTATTAGTAATTAAGTCATGCAGCCAACCAATCACCTTGCTCTTACGAGAGGCATCTAAAAAGTCAGCCAAGAATTTCACAATGGCTAAAATATCAGAGTCATCATCATTGACTTTATTTCCGACAAATACCCACAGTGGTTTTTCAATATTAAACTTGGCAAGTTTTGCCTGATTCTTTTTAAACAAATACTGTTGTTGGTAAAATGAAAGTAGGCAAGCTGTAAGATATAGATTGCGCTCATCATCTTCATGATATTCTTTCATGTTCAGAATATTGACTTCTTTACCATAGCCATCTGCATAGAAGTATTTGTACGAGTAATCGAACAAAATACTTTTAGCATATACTTCTCGAAGCGCTTCCCGACGATATTTTTGCTGTTCTAATTCATCAAGCTGAATATTTTTTTTCTGTTCTTCGGTTAACTTATTAATCGCCATACCATACAGCATTTTGGCTTTTTGTTTTTTTGCATCTTCAAAGCGTTTATAGACGTTGTCTGCCTTACTTACAGCTTGACCAAAGGTAGCTGAATATTCAAAACTAAAACCATCTTTAGTGAGAATATCTCGACGTTCCATCCAAGCACCTGCGCTACTACTCGTACCACGGTGCCCTTCGTCGATCAGAACCAGATTCTTGCCTTCCAAGCTCATCGTCGCAACGGTTTTATCACCATCGCTATCACTCAGCTTGTTCATATCGATGATTTGAATTTCATCACGATACAAGCTATTACGACTCTTCTGCTTATCGAACAGGGTCGCTTGAAAACCTGAGTCCGTGAGTTCTTGCAAATGCTGCTCACTCAAACCTTCATTCGGTGTAAGTAAAATGATTTGGTCTGGGTAAGTGCTATCGCCATTTTGATGTTGGAAATAGTCTAAATACTGCAAAATATTGACATGCATGAGCAGTGTTTTACCGCTACCTGTTGCATTCCAATAACCGATTTTATTTAGGTCTTCAGGCAAATACTGCTGAAATTGATCTGCGTCACTTTTCTGATCATGGTTATATTGTTCAAGCTCAACATTCAGCTCATTGAGCATGTCCGCTTGATGATGAAAATATTGATCTAAATAAAGTTCTGTAAACAGCAATGAAAGGTATTGGAAATATTTTAGATTTAAAACATGCCCTTCTATTTCATTACGTTTTTCAGTGATCTTTTGCCAGTGCTTCACAATGTTTAAGTCATAGCGACGTAGCACATCGATATCTACAACCTGTTTGTTAAACAAAGTATTGCTGATTACACTAAAGAATTTCGTTTGTCCTGCATTATCACCTTCATGCTCGATTCCCTCAAATTGCGGATGATCAAGCTGTTGTTTCATGCCTTCCAAACGATTGGGATTAAACTTCGACCACAACCATTTATTTAAAATCAATTGCTCGTGAAAATTGACTTTAACCGCTTTCGTTTTTGCTTTAGGAGCCTTTGCCACAGTGCATTACTCCTCAAACATATTCTTTAAGAAGGTTTGTTCAATTGAACGGACTTTGAGTTGTTTTTCTTCACCCTCTTTGGTGGTGTATTTGCTTGCTACGTTGTGATCACCATTGATATAAATCAATTGGTACTCGCCATCGTTTGGATTAATTTTAAGTTTTGAAAGTAATTGATCGAGTTCTGCATAGCCAATTTTGTCGCAATCACGCCACAGAACAGTGGTGTATTCACCTGTACGCAATTTACCTGTGATTTGGGCATAGCCTTTATCTAACTGATAATCTACTTCTTGAACATTCAGCCCAATCAGATAGTTAAAGGTTTCAACCAAGTCAATATTTTTACGTTCAAACGCACCTGCGCTATCTGTTGTAATATTCATTTGATAGCTAAATGGCTTTAAGAAGTCTTTCACATTCAGTAATGAATCTTTGCTTTCTAACTCAAGCATATAGTGCATGAGATAATCGCTATAAGCGTTTTGATCTTCAGGCTTGGTTGAAGCTTGTTGCTCTGCTAAAAGCGTCTGTTGAGCACCTTTACGCACCAATTCTAAGTTATTTAGCGTATCTTCATAACTTTCAAGTTTCACAACTTTTAAGCAATGGCTAATACCAGACTCAGGATTGGTTGGTTTACCTTCTTTCCAATCTGCTGAATACACGACTTTTTGGATACGTGGTTTTAAAACTGTATTAAAATACTCACCTTGTTCCATCAAAATATATTTACGTGTGCCTTTATCCTCTCGGTTTAAATCAATTACAGCATGGGCAGAAGTTCCCGAACCACCGAAATAATCTAAAGCTATATCTTTAGAATTTAACTTAAGTACTTTAAAGCAGTCTTTCACAGCATCCTTGGCTTTAGGAAAATCAAATTGTGCTACTTGACCAAAAAGCTCTATTAATGCCCTAGTTCCGTTATCTCTAGCAGAATATCCCGGCTTTTCCCACCATGTTCTAGGCAAAATACCTTCAGAATTTATGTATTTTTTCCTGTACACTTCAAATAAACCATCTTTTTCAATTACCTGAAATCTTTCTGGTTCATTTTCAATATGCTCTTTACTATATCTCCAAACTTTCAACTCACCTTTGGGATGATGTGGCCATAAAATAATTTCATTTTCATTTATCGAATTGATTGAATGGCTCCAAGTTTTTTTTCTTTCGTCCCATTCCATTGGAAGCAAAGCTATAGACTTTTCAACTTTGTTATACTTAATAGGATAATATTGTTTAGGTCTATCTTCCTTTCTTGAATCAGGGCCATTACGTCTTAAATTTTCCCATTCAAAAAAACCCTTATTATCTTTCAGAGAGTAACGAGAACGCTGTGCCTCATCATGTGGAAGTCTACCTACACCATTTTCTAACTCGCCTTTAGAATAAAATAAACCATATTCGTGATTAACCGAGAATCCTTTTAATGTTGAACGCCCTGATGGATTGTTGCGAATTAATACATTTGCTAAAAAATTTTCAGCTCCAAATTGTTGATCCAAAATCATCTTTAAATTGTAAAGTTCTAAATCATCAATCGTTACACAGAGTAAACCTTGTTTTTTTAATAATGAAGTTGACTCTTCTATTCTATTTTCAATTAAAGTAGCCCAAGATGAATGCTTAAAACTATTTTTATATAAAATCTCACTTGCTGAAGTATTGTATGGAGGATCAATATAGATACTTTGTACTGTATTATTATATTTCTTTTCAATAAGTCTTAAAGCTTGAAAATTATCACTATGAATGATCAAGCCATCAGTTTGAGCATCTAAGTCATCAATTGTTTTTAAAAGCTTTGCTTTAAACTCTAAGCTAAATAATGAAGTATCCACCATCAAGGCTTGGTGCTGTTTTAAATAATCAACCGTTCCCCAGCCTGCTTCTTTACCTTTAAAGCCTAAATCCTCCCATTGTTGCCACTGTGATGTATTGCCTGCAATTTCAGTATATAAAGACTCGTCCACTCGGTCTAAAGTAACGCAGTATTCAGCACTGACGACAAACTTTTTCTTTAACCACAACTTTTTCTGAAAATCTTCAAGCGATGCTAAGAAGCTAATGATTTCTAAACCAATTTGACGTAAACATTTGATAATACTGAGCTGACGTTCAATCTGAATAAATTGATCAGTACTCACCACATCATCTAAATGCATCACTTCATTTTTAATATAGAAATCAAGTTCATGACGCAAGAATTTACCTAAGTCTTTATGAATAAAATAATCTGCTGTATTTTTTTGCGTATAGGTACTCAAGTGCTTGTGCAACACTGTACGCTTTGGTTCTTTTTCAGTCGGTGCAGGTTGAGCTAAATCATTTAGCCAGTCAGTAGTTAAAACTTCTGCACTCACAATTTTGTTATACGATTCAATATTGAGCGTTTCTTGCTTTGAGCCTTTAGGTAAAGTTGCATATTCAAAAAGAATGGTCAGTTCATTATTTTGAATGGAGAATGGAACAATCGTTTCTTCAAACTCTTCACCGTCTTCATCTATACGAGTAAAGGTTTTTGGTTCTGTCACAATAATAAAGCGACGGTCTTTATCATTATCTTTACGGTTTTCACGCGCTGTATCTGCACTCACCAAACGGAATAAAACTGAACGCTCATCGTTCAACTTAAAACGATAGTTGCTAAACATCTCCCCAGACTTGGTGTAGTACTGGTCTTTGTTTGCCCAGTGCAACATCACTTCCTCACCAGAGTAAGGAATAGCGTAGGTATCACCCTTATAACGACGTTGGCTAATAAAGTCACCATCATCGTAATAACGACTAAAGAACGTGAGCAAATGACTATACACTTGTGACTGATCTGTCATTTCATGTGCATCAGCTTGGGTTAAAGCAATGTATTTTTGACCTAATGCACTTTCTATTGCTTCAGCATCTATAAGCTCACCTTGCTCATTAAAAGCACGTTTACCAAATTCTGCTTTCAGCTCTGCTTCTAATTCTTTTAAAACATTTTCATCAAGCCTCGACTTTGCTTCGCCAAGATATTGCTCTACTTTGGTTTTTAAACGCTTATCCAAAAACTCAGCAATTTCGGCACTACGTGCATTTAATATACGGTAAACCCCAAAATCCAAATCAGGTCGATTGATCTGAAAGATTTCTTTGAGTTTTGCAATCAATGCAGCATATTGGCTCATGGTTGGCTTCCCTAGTAACAGCTTTAAATGATTAACCTCGTTTACAAGGCAAAATTGCCATATATCATACTGGAACAGCCTAGTCTAGGCTATAAATTTAAGGGGTTTCTTTATCAAATGTTGTTTTTAAAATCAATAGATTACTTGTGCTATCCATAGAAATTTATAGACAAAATTATCGTTATCCTGTATTTTTAATGCGAAATTTGGATTTTTTTACCAAAAATTAGACTTTAAATAAGGTAAAACCTCATGTTGATTCAATTTTCTGTTGAAAATTTTAAATCTATTAAGGAAGAGCAAACGCTCTCTTTGGTGAAAAATTCAGCAGATGAAATGCCAGAAAATTACTTTAATCCGAATGCACCTGCAACCCCAGACTTGTTAAAAACAGCTGTGATTTATGGGGCAAATGCTTCGGGTAAGTCTAGTTTGCTTAAAGCTTTGGCAAGTATGCAAAGTATCATCAAAAATTCTTTTAATAAAAAACTGGACGAATCTATTGATTTAGAACCTTTCTTACTTGACCCCACTACTCGTATCCAACCTACAACATTTCAGGCTGTACTTGTTGTAAACATGCCATCAGAAACAGGCGAGTTACAACCTGTTCGTGTGGAATATGGCTTCTCTGCGGATAGAAAACAAGTCTATGAAGAATGGTTAAGTGTCTATCCTAAAGGGCGTGAACAAGCATGGTTTCATCGTTTGTATAATGATGAAACTAAAATTTTTGACTGGAAAGATTCTAATTTTTTTAAAGGTCAAAAAGAAAATTGGAAAAAAAGTACACGCTCTGACCAACTATTTTTATCTACTGCGGTACACTTAAATAGTGAACAATTAAAGCCAATTTATGATAATTTTACTCAAAACTTTATGATTATTAGTAGTGATAGAATTAGTAATGAAATGTCGAAAAATTTTTGTAAATATGATGAAAGTGGGAAAAAACTCATTTTATCTCTATTAAAACAGGCAGATATTGATGTTGAAGATATTGTTATTAAGAAACCTAATATTAGCTTGAAAGATTTACCAAAAAATATTCCAGAAGAATTTAAACAACAAATAGCCAAAGAACTGGCTGAAAATTTTGATGTGTTTTTTATACATTTAGACAATCAAGGAAATAAGGTAGCAATTAATCTACATGATGAGTCAGATGGTACACAAAAAGTTTTTGAATTTTCTTCTTTAATTTTCTATGTACTCACTAAAAGTGCTACTTTAATTATTGATGAATTTAATAAAAGTTTACACCCCGATTTAGTGCGTTTCTTAGTAAAAATCTTTAATTCAAAAGCTAAAGCTCAACTCATTTTTACTACACATGAAACCTCAATTTTGCGTAAAGACTTATTACGCCGTGACCAAGTTTGGTTTTGTGAAAAAGGTAAGGATAAATCAACATCATTATATCCTTTAACTGATTTTAGTCCACACAAAGGTCGTGAAGATATAGAAGAATGTTATTTACATGGTCGTTATGGCGGCAAGCCTATCATTAAAGATTTCTTCTTCCCAGAAGATTTAAATATTTCTGATGATGCGGAGAGCTAATCTATGCGTATCAGTAAGAAAAAAACCACACATTTAAATCGTCGCACGGCTCAACGAGAATCTTATGATCTGGTACTTATTGTCTGTGAAGGTCGAGAAACTGAACCTAATTATTTAGAAAGTTTAAGAGAACATGAGGATTTATCATCCGTTAATGTTGTAATTACAGGAGAGAGTCATTCTGATCCAATGTCAGTAGTCAATCATGCCATTAAAATTTATGAGGAACGGGCAAATGAAAAGAACCCAAGTACACTATTTGACAAAGTATATTGCTTAATTGACCGTGATGAACATGCCAAATTCGATGCTGCTGTTCATAAAGCCAATACCTATACATATAAAGGTAAACGAAATATTCTTACAATCGTCCGTTCATACCCTTGTTTTGAATACTGGTATTTATGTCATTTCAAATACTCACGAGCAGGCATACATAAAATAGGGAGTAAAACGGCTGGTGATGCTTGTACCTCTCTATTAAACCCACTCTGGCAAACTATTTTTGGTACAAAATACACAAAAAATCAGTCTAATGTTTATCCCAAACTTGCTCATCTGATACAAATAGCAATAACAAACTCTAAACGTGCTTTACGAGATACCGAATCAAGCAGTGATATGAACCCATCAACCGAAGTACATCTTTTAGTTGAGTATTTACTGAATATCAAAAATCCTTCCACTAAGAAATAACTAGATCAATTGCCATTTCACTACAAATAAATTCTCAGCTTTGCTTGAGCGATGCAATCTTTGCTCAAGTGAATCAATCATCGCATCACGCTTATCTGCTATTTCATCTTCTACATCAAAAACCTGCTGTCTCATACGTCGTTTGTCCTTTTCTGCTTTTTGTATTTCTTCTTGTAATCGCTTTTCTGTTTCAATATCAAGTGCTTTCCGAGACTCTCGTTTTAGACTGGAGATTTTTAACTTTATATCTTCAAGCATTTTCTCCACGGCAAGCAAACTATCCTCAGCCCACTGTTCTAGCTTATCCCGTTCCTTTTTGAAAAACTCATCATTCAGCTCCAAAGCATGGTTTAATGCAACTTGGTATTGTTTATCAATATTTGACTGAAATATTTCAGGAATCGTGTCTACCACATCAGACAATACTGTTGCATTGACTTGAAGCAAACGCTCACACAAATCTACATCTAAAACCCTACCATCATCAGTCATTGCTGTGATCACAATATGTTCTTCTTCTTGAAAAGAATCCAAACTCAAGACCGTAATAGATAGCCAACCCTTTTGCCCTTTTAACTCTTCTAGTAGCGTTACCTTTTGACCATACTGGCTATAATCAAACTGAATGAATTGTTTTGGTGTTTGTAAGCCTTTGGCACTATCCAACACAAATTCACCCAATGGATGAGTTAAACGATAAATAAAAGTATTTTCAGGAATCCGCTCACCTTTACGTATAAGCTGATATTTACCTGAAGGTGCTGTTAATATAGGTGACTTAGTTAAATCAAAATTTAGATTATGGTCATGAAATTGAGCGAACTTTTCCAGAATATATTTTGTAGATAGCCAAAACAAACGACTAATTTTATCTAGCTGTAGTTCAGCTCGTTCTTTTTGTACTTTTAGCAAGTCATGAATATCTGCATCAAAATGCTCAAGTAACAGCTCTTGTGTCCTTTTCATTTTATCGTTAATTTGCTCTTCAAGCTCATCCCTTAATTGCTTAAAGCTTTGTTCTATTTCTTCTGAACTACGACACTGATCATAAATTTCAGAAATCCGTTTTTCAAAATTTATACCACTTTCAACTGTCCCTAAAATGTCATTCGAGGCACCAAAGACACCATCAAATAATTGAAATTTATCTTTAAGTAACTCTAAAACTCGCTGATCGGCTTCATTCCTTTCATTTAAGAAATTAACGACAACAACATCAAACTCCTGCCCATAACGATGGCAACGACCTATTCGTTGTTCCACACGTTGCGGATTCCATGGTAAATCATAGTTAATGACCAAAGAGCAAAATTGTAAATTCACACCTTCTGCTGCTGCTTCTGTCGCAATTAGTATTTCTGCCTCATTCTTAAAAAAATCGATTAAAGCCGTGCGTCGATCAATTGCTGGTGAGCCTGTAACATGTTGAGTCCCTAAATATTTACCCAACCACTTTTGATAAATACCTGTATTCGTTGCAGATGTATTACTACCATTAAATCCTATTACTTTTCCGTTGTATCCTCGTGCTTCCAAGAATGCGATCAAGTATTCCTGAGTACGCTTTGATTCAGTAAAAATAACAGCCTTTCGTTTCGCCCCCATTTCAAACATGCGAGCAAAGCCTTGCTCAATCGCGGAAAGTAAAGCAAAAGTCTTACTATCATCTTTAATTTTATAAGCCTGCTGTATATAACGTTCAATTTCAGCTATTTCAGATTTAATTAAACTAACATCTATTTGTCCATGACCTGCTTCCTCATCAAAATCATCCAGTAGCTCTTCATCCATATCCTCATCAACAATAAAATTACTGAGCCAATCTTCATCTAGACTCTGCTGTTCAAGCAATTTTTTCAGTCGCTGTTGAATAGCTTCTAAAGTTGCAATTACAGCAGGAGTCGAGGATGCCAAAAGTTTTCTTAAAACAATTGAAATTAAATGTTTTTGTTGTTGTGGAAATGCATAGCTGACATCTCGCTGCAAATACTCACTGATTGAATCATATAAGCTTTGCTCATCATCAGTAGGCTTAAAAGGAACAGTTAGAGCATGGCGATTGGTATAAGGTACATATTCCAAAACATCTTTCCGCAAAGTCCTTTGCATAAATTGTTGGATTCTTTTTTTTAACGATTGAATATCACCATCAACCACATATCTAGAACGAAATGCCTTCTCATCCCCAAATAAGTGCTCATCTATTATCGTACTTAAACCATAAAGCTCCATTAAAGTGTTCTGTAACGGTGTCGCTGTTAATAACAACTTTTTCTTGCCTATCAATGAGCGTTTAAGACTATTCCCAATTTTGTTACTTGAGCGNGGATATGAAATTATAGAAATCTTGCCATTTTTAAATGGATCATAAACACCATCTTTACGTGCCATGTTCCAGGTTTTTAAATCCAAAACCTGTGTTGGCAAATTAAATTTATCTTGTAATTCTTGTGCCCATTGTTTACGCAGTGAGGCTGGACAAATAATTAATAAGTTTCTATGTCTTTCCGCCCAATATTGGCAAAGTACCAAAGCTGCCTCAATGGTTTTACCTAAACCAACTTCGTCAGCAAGAATCACACCTTTACTTAACGGATTATTTAAAGCAAAAAGTGCTGCTTCAATTTGGTGAGGATTTACATCAACTTGTGCATCAAACAATGATTGTGATAAACGATCACTAGCTGAAGCTGATCGCTTTTTGGTTATTTCCCATGCAAAATATTTTATTTGGTGGTTGGTATAAGTCATTATTTAAGTATTATTAAAAGCTAGTATTTGATTTTAAATATAAATGTTTATAGATTTTCTTCAATCCCTAAATGTTACTTTTACCATAAAATAATTTATAAGCAGCTCAAAAAAGTTATACCCACAATCCTTTGTAAGATTGATCTCCATATTTAAAAGACATATAGCAAACACCATTTGGCTTTAGCGTCGTTAAGATCCTTTACAATATATCTCATTCGCAGTGCAATAAAGAAGCATATGCCCAAATTCCATCGTATTTAGCCGCTTCATCCAACTTATAAAAACTTACCAATTATACTAATGCTCCCGTAAACTGACGTGCTTTTCCAAACAGTTCCTCTGAATAATCTATTGCCTCTACCTGATGCCCAAAATTTTTAAAAGCCAAGCTATCTCGACCTGAGCCACAGCCAACGTCAAGAATCCGAGCACCTTCAGGCAACTCAGCTAAAAATGGCTGATATAGGCTTTCCATATCAACTTCAAACGTTGAAGCTGTAAATTCTTCTGCATGCTTATTGTAGTAGTCTATTGTTTTCATTACGGACACTTAGGCTAAAAGACACTTTCAGTCTACAAGAAAACAAAAAAATAAGGGAGCTAAGAGCATCCCTTATTCTCGACTCGCCAACTTACTTTCAATCCATTGATGGATCTCATAAGCTGACCAGCCGATACGATTTTGAGTGATTTTAACTTTCTTTGGGAATGAAGGATCGTAATAAGGTGAGTTTTCATCCATCATCTCGTAGATGGTAGAACTGTTAGCGGCAGTGTAAAAATGACCCCCTAATGGCATTTAAAAACTGACCCCCTTGGTTAATATAGCGGTCATTTTGGACTGCTCAACATGTTAACTTTGGAGCAAGCAGTGACAATCCAAATACTT
>NZ_JBWKMK010000038.1:0-3664 GCF_056431365.1 Acinetobacter seohaensis | reverse complement strand
AATCATGATACGCCACGGTGGTTGTGTTTTGTGTTAGCGCATTAATAAATACAACCACCTTTTTTATTTTTCAAGCGATAATTATAATATATTTCAACAGTTTAAGCCTTAAGTTGGCGCGTATGGGTGATTACATAAAGTATTGCAGCTAATGCCCATACCATTCCAGGAGCTGATGCCTGAGTCATAAAATAGAGGCTAGTAACTAATACAGGACCAATTATAGCCCCCAGACTATTAAAACTGCTTAATAGCCCTTGTAATTCACCTTGTCTTTCATCACTAATACCTCTGGACATCATTGCTTGCAAAGCAGGAACGGCTACTCCACCAAGGGCAAACAATGGTAACAACGCAAAAGGCACCCATTCTTCAACAGCAATAGATAAAAGAAGTAAACCAATTGCATCGCAAGCTATTCCACATAACAACGTATTTTTCTCTCCAAACCTCTTTACCATAGGGGCGATAGCAAAAGCCTGTGCAATAGAATGGCATATTCCATAACTAGCAAGGGAAACACCTGCAATAAATATACTCCAGCCATAACGATCCTGCCCATAGATAACCCATAAAGTTGCGGGGACTTGTGAAACCAATGTGATAATTAAAAAGATACCAAGCAATGGAGCCATATTAGGTTGAGTGATCAAATAGGATAATTTCTTTAATATTGATTGCTCCTGAACCTTCTCAGTCATTTTATTGCTGTGTTTTGATTCTTTTAATAAGACTGCTGTCATTATTAAATTAATCCCATTCATAAAAGCAGCAGCAAAGAACGGTGCATGTAAGTTCCATTCACCCAAAACTCCACCTATTACCGGACCCGCTATAAACCCAATACCAAAGACAGCTCCAAGGAGACCAAACCTTTTTGCACGCTCATGGGCTGGAGTAATATCTGAAACATAAGCTGTTGCAACAGCCATGTTGGCACCTGTAATTCCCGCAAAAATACGACCAATATATAGCCACAATAGAGAAGGAGCAGCAGCCATTAGGAGATAATCAGCCGTTGCACCAGCAATTGAAATAATTAATACAGGTCGACGTCCAAATCGGTCACTCAACGCTCCAAGGATAGGTGCAAAAATGAACTGCATCAGAGCATACACAGCTAATAAAGCACCATAGTGAACACCGCCTGCTTCAGCTCCAGCCAATGACCGTAATAATTCAGGCAAGATCGGCATAATTAAACCAATCCCAACAGCATCCAGAAATATAGTGATTAAAATCACGCTCAATGATTTCTTCACAAATGCCTTCTCTAGCAATGATAGAATTAATATTCTCTCACACACTCCCTATCAGTGATAGATTTATGAGTAAAAAAGATATTGCACCTCAACGTCTGACACGTGAAATAGTCCTGCGTACCGCATTGGATATGTTGAATGAAGAAGGCATAGATTCAATAACCACACGCAAGCTAGCTCAACGATTGGGTATTAAATCTCCAACTCTATATTGGCATTTCAAGAATAAATCCTTGTTAATGGAAGCAATGGCGGAAACCATTATAAATGAACACCATTTAGTTTCTTTACCCATCGATGGGATGACATGGCAAGATTGGTTGCTCGCTAATTCTGTAAGCTTTCGTCGAGCACTACTAGCTTACCGTGATGGTGCTCGTCTACATGCAAGAACTAGCCCCAGTCAAGGACATTTCAACACGATTGAGGCCCAAGTTGCGCTGTTATCTCATGCTGGGTTTTCTCCTGTTGAAGCAGTTGCATTACTTATGACATTAGGAAGGTTTATTGTTGGGTGGGTCCTTGAGGAGCAGCAAGAAGAAATAAGATCAGACCCACCATTCGAAGCCGATCCAACTATATATCCACTCATGCTCCAAGGAGTGAATACCTTACAAAATATGAATGCGGATGACATTTTTGAAAATGGGATTCGTATGGTGATTATCGGTGCTGAAAGACAACTTGATATTAAAATGCAAACTTAACTCTATACTGCTTTAAGCAACTGTTCTATTTAGTAATAAAGCTTTTATCCTTAATTATTTAACATAATAGAGCTTATACGAAACGCATATAAAAATAGTTCTATATTTCAAAAAGTTATGCTATAAAAAATCGGGGACGCAAACCCAAAAAGCTGACTTGGAAACAAGTCGGCTTTTTTATGATCGTTTTTGATAGTTCTTGCCAATAATTTTGACTAAAAATTACGCTTTTCAGCTTGAGTGATACAATTTTGTGATACATTATTGTATATACAAATTTGAATGTTTTTTATGGAACAGTATTTCGAATGGGATGAGGCAAAGAATCGAAAGAATCAGAAAAAGCACGATGTCTCTTTCGAAACAGCAAGCCTTGTTTTTGAAGATCCTCTAAGGATCTCAATCCAGGACAGACATACCGATGGCGAAGAACGTTGGCAGACCATTGGAAAAGTGAAAGGCGTACTAATGCTCTTAGTAGCTCATACCATCTTTGATGAAGATGACTGTGAAATCATACGAATCATTAGTGCAAGACAGGTAACTAAAGCAGAGCGAGATAAATATGAGCATGGTTAGATACTCACGCAAAGAACTGAATGAAAAATTCAGCGACAAGCAAGATGCTGAAATTGAACGCTTGCTTGCTAAGGGAACGGTTCCTGACGATCAGCTAGATCTATCAGATATTCCTGAAATTACCGACTGGAGTAATGTTGTACTCCACAATCAATTCTATCGTCCAGTAAAGCAACAAACTTCAATTCGGTTAGATGCTGATGTGCTTGCTTGGTTCAAAGCACAGGGAAAAGGTTATCAAACACGTATGAATGAAATCTTACGGGATGCTATGCTCAAAGAATTAAAAAATCATCAATAAAAATGGGAGCTTAGGCTCCCATTTTTAATTTCGTATAAGGTGTATTAGGTTGATTTTAGAAATATTAGTAAAAATGATATCAATTACTAACTCTAATTTGAGCTTTAAAATCATCAATATTTTTGCTTGCATCAAAAAGTTTAAAGTATTTCAATGCTACCTTTCGTGCTTCATTTGAAGATGCTCTCCAATGGGCTGGATGAGGCACTCGAAGTACAAGGGTTTCATTATTCCAGATACGCATAGTAAATTTATCTACATGCTCTCCAGTCATTATTTTCTCGTTGCTTAAGAGTTCTAAACTTTCTTCAAGTTTAGGGAAATTATTGTGATATTGACCAGTGAAAAAAATAACTTAGGACTTACGCACTATTATTTAAAGATTCTCTGTGGTAGCAGATGATTTTTATCGAGAATAAAGTCATCAATGAAGCTTTTGATAATTGGTCTAAATAATTTCTTCTGCCAACGATATACATTTTCAAAGATCCGCTCAAACTGGTTTTTTTGTATCTCAACGTAGGCCATCAAGGCTGAAAAAATATGATTCAAAATCAGTTTAGATCGTCTTACTTGAAACTTTTCAATATGACAAACCTGTTTAATCACTCGGTGATATTGTTCTATTTTCCAATGACTTGAATGTAATTCATGAAAACCCTCAAAGGACAATAAATCATCTTCATCCTGATGCACAATATAAAACCTCTGCTGTTCTTTTAACTGAGTCTTAAATAATTGTACAAAGCCAAAATCTTTGAGCCAGACCACTTGACCCTGATGGAAATCTGGCAATAAACGCAGTTGAAACCATT
>NZ_JBWKMK010000037.1:0-7689 GCF_056431365.1 Acinetobacter seohaensis | reverse complement strand
CTTGCTAGTACAGATAAGGCAAAAGAAGACTACAACGCCTTGCAAGCCAAATATGAACAGCTACTCGAAAAATCAGGCTCGATCAAATATGTGGAATCACAACTCACTAATGCAAATGCACGGATAGTTGAATTAGAAAAACAGATTACAATGCAAAAAGACAAGTAACTGACGATGAAGGCTGACATGCTCCCCATTAAATCATCGGTTTAGTACGGAGTATGTCAACGCTCTTTGTTGTTTTGGCGACTTGCAGCTTTGTTAATTGATTCTTGTCGCTCATTTTCAGCAATTTCTTTTTGAAACTCCTGAATTTTCTTGTATTCGTCTGGGTTCTGTTTGAAAAGTTGAGTATGTGCTTTTTCGTAATAAGTGTAGTTAGCACCTAGATTTTTCTTGCTCTTGTACTCAAGTAGCAAGTTTTCCCATTTTACTTTGATGTTGTTGTTATGCAGGTTCACCATTTCTGAAAGTTCTTTTTTCCAAATCCCAATTTTGAAAGGGTTTAATGGCTTGTTTTGCTTGTGTACTTCAATCTTAGTAAGAAGTTTTGAGCTTAATTCTTTGCATTCTTGTATTTTTTCTAAAATTTCTCTTAAATCATTCTCAAAAATTTCTTTGGCCAACTTTGAAACACGGGCATTAAAATCGGCAATAGCCTGTTTTTTTTCAGGCTGACTAAGTTTGAGAATAGGGCTAGATGGCTCTAATTTGCGATTTAAGGCGTTTTTTGGCTCTTGGTTTACTTTCGTGTAGTCTTGCTGTTTAACTTCGCTTTGTGAGCGTTTTAGGTCGTTTATTGCGCCAAAATAAAAGACAATCTCCTGATCAAGCCCTTTGATTAATTGTTCATTTGCTATTTTTTCAGCGTTTCTTGCTTTGATCGCATCATTTTTCAGGCTGATTTCTGTGTCTACGCCTTGTCTGCGTAACTGTGTAACGCTGTTGCCCTCATGTTGAGTGGCTTCTAGGTCTAAGCCTTGCGCCTTGTAGCTGCGGTGATCGACTTCCACAAAGATATGCCCTGCTCTTGCTAGGTGGCGGTTTGTTAGGTCTGCAAATTTTTCTCTCCAGTGTTCGACCTGTTGCTTGCCGTGATCATTAAATTCTCTTGTCTTTTTCCCTAAATTGCCTTGTTCGTCAATGCTTCGGGTGGTTAGTAATATGTGAGCGTGATAGTTACGCTTATCGCTACCGTTTGCTGTGTGTGGGGCGTGAATGGCCGCATCCACGACAACGCCATGACGCTTGATAATTTCCTGGCATAGGTCGTCTAGTAGCTCTTGCCGTTCCTGTTTGTTGAGTTCGTGAGGGAATGCAATTTCAAATTCTCTAGCAAGCTGTGAATTTTTGCGATTCTCGACTTTCTCTACAGTGTTCCAAAGTTGGTTGCGGTCTAGTAATTCGGGGTTCGTTCCTGCAGGGGCATAGATTTTTGAAAACTCCACACCTGTTTTTTTCGTGTAATCCTGTTCTTTCCCTTGTCTTTCATCTATCAACTTTTCGCCTGAACGATAGGCAGCAGCAGCTACGGCACTCCGCCCATCTGCTCTACTTACGTTTTTAACTGAAAAGTGATAAATCGCCATTTTCTCTTTTGTCTTTTTTCCAACAACCAAAACAACAATAAAAACAAATCTGCTTTTATGGGGGGTAAGGGGGTATCTCCTTTCGCACTCCAAACTTAATGAAATTAGTTTGGGAAAGTGCGCCCTTCGGGAAAACCATTATAGCTTAGGAAGGCATTGAATCTCAATGGCAGGTATCCTATGCTCTAATGGTTTTTTAAAGGCTTTGGAATCACAATGGGTATTGAATCTTTAGATCAGAAAATTGCAAAACAACAAGAGAAGTTAAACCAGTTAAAAGCGCAAAAACAGGCTGCTTTAGCAAGAGAAAAGGCAAAACAAAAAGCGCAAGAAAGAAAGGACGACACTAGACGTAAAATTTTGTTGGGTTCTTTTTTAATGAAACAAATGGAAGATGAAGCGCAGAAACAAAAAATACTCGCTGGCCTGAACCAGTATTTGACCGAAGATCGAGATAGAAAATTATTTGGATTTTAACTCTGAGATTCATTTAACTATTAAAGATTCAAATCGCTCCACCCTGTATGTTAAACAGATGAATGAAAATGTTCTTAAGACTCTCCAAAAAAAACCCTGTAAGAGGGGAATATTAAATCCTTACAGGGTGTTAAAGCGGAGAGTGCTAAAAATGTGCAAAATGCAAATTTATTGTTAAATGTATCACACTTTTTGGATAAAAAATAATTTTTTCACAAAGTATAAACTTCTATGAGTTTTGCATATGACATTACATTTAAAAAGTGAACTTAGAGTTATCCAAAAGATATCCGCAGAAATTGTGGATTTTTTTCAGGCTGAAAGCCTTATAGATTGTAGGTGATTTTCTGTTTTGAGTGTTTTTTGAGCAAAAATGTTGGCAAAAAATATCAAAACTGCTCATAAAAAAACCGACTTGTTTCAAAGTCGGCTTTTTACGGATTTTAGGGTTGAGTGTGAAATTTTAAGTCATTGATTTTTATATTAATATACAAGTGTATTGCGTATAACCACCATTATGTTAAATAGATAGCATTTGGGGGATATTATTTATTCTTTCAATAGGCAGAAACTTGCAGAATTTTTCTTAATTTGTAATCCTTGCGGCTAAGGGTGTCTAGCGTAGCTAAGACAGGTATTCGTTATAGTCGGGCCGCTATAATACGGATAACGAGTGCCTGTATGTTTAACCTAAATATCTTTAATAAGATCTCTAGCGAAGTATTGACCATCAAAAATGATCTTGAGCTGAATTCCGAGAATCAACTGATAACTAAATATAAGACTTCTACTTCTGAAGATTATAAAAAAGCAATTATTTTGATCTTTAAAGAACGTGGTTATTCAGCTTTAGAGATTGGTCAACTATTGGAAAATTAAAGTAAAAGATTTATTCTGATCAGATAGGCACCCTTATTTAAAGGTGCCTATTCATTTTAGAAATTCTTAAATTTCAATCTGACTACCTAGCTCTACCACCCGGTTAGAAGGGATTTTATAAAAATCACTGACAGGGCTGGTATTTTTTTGCATTGCGACAAATAACTTTTCACGCCATGTAGACATCTTGCTGGACAGACTTGGAATTAATCTTTCTCTAGAAACAAAGAAGCTGATATTCATTAAGTCATACTCAAGATCCAGTACTGAAAAAGCTTGTTTCAATGAATGAGGCACATTAGGCTCTTCTTTAAATCCATAATGGATCGTTATTCTGAAAAAACCATTCTCTAGTACTTCAGTAACGATTCGCTTAGCTTCATCAACATACGGGATTTCAGAAGTCTTGATTGTCACCAAAAAATTACGTTCATGCAGAACTTTATTATGCTTTAGATTATGTAAAAGCGCATGGGGTACGACTTGAGGCGTTCCAGTTAAAAATACGGCATTTCCACTCACTTTCTGACCTGTCTGTTCAAGGTGCTCAAGAAACACATTCAGTGGAAGCGTGTCCTTCTGCAGTTTGTCCTGAAGAATCTCTCTGCCTTTTTTCCAGGTCATCATGAGGGTAAAAACAATAACCGCAATAACGACTGGTACCCAGCCTCCAATCAGGACTTTTAATAGGTTTGAACTCAGCAAAACCAGATCAATAAAGGCGAATGGAATAATGAACAGTAAGACTTTCCATGTTTTCCATTTCCAGTAACTATAAGCCAGAAAAGCTACTAACAGTGTGTCACAGAACATGGTCACAGTGACGGCCAGACCATAAGCACCTGCCAACTTGCTGCTACTTTCAAATATTAAGATCAAGATGGTGATAGAGATAAACAGGAGCCAGTTCAGTAATGGAATATAAATTTGTCCAATTTCCGAAGCGGAGGTATGTAAAACTGTAAGCCTAGGTAGATACCCCAACTGTATTGCCTGTTTAGCCATAGAGAATACCCCACTGATTAAAGCCTGTGAGGCAATCACTGCAGCTGCAGTAGCCAGAATAATCATAGGATATAGAAGGGCTGAAGGCAGAAGCAGGTAAAAAGGATTGGTGATAGCCGAAGGATCTCTTAACAGTAATGCTCCTTGTCCAGCATAATTCAGCATCAGACATGGCAGTACAATTAAAAACCAGCCTAACTTGATCGGTAAAATACCAAAATGTCCCATATCCGCATATAAGGCTTCACCACCTGTTACTGTTAAAACCACAGCTCCCATCACAAAAAATGAAATAAGAGGATTGTTAATAACGAATAAAAAAGCCCAGTGTGGGCTGAATAATGCAAGAACAAATGGACTTTGAATAATACTCATAATGCCAATGGCACCAATAGATAGGAACCATAACAGGGTAATAGGACCAAAAAACTTCCCCATCATTGCAGTCCCATGTTTTTGAACGGCAAAGAGAGCTATAAGAATTCCAATACTGATTGGAATAATGAAGCGATCAAATGACGGGGCAGCAACAGAAAGTCCCTCAACTGCAGATAAAACAGAAATAGCAGGGGTGATGATACCGTCACCGAAGAATAAGGATGCTCCAATGAAACCTAAGATAATGATTGCCAGTCTTTTTCCACGGGACAATCCTTTTTGCCTAAGGTTTAAGGCGAGTAATGCCATGATACCCCCTTCACCATTGTTATCAGCTCTCATGATCACCAAAACATATTTAAGCGAAACAATTAAGGTAATGGTCCAAAAGATTAAAGAGAGAATTCCCAGGATATTAAGTTCATTAATAGGTAGCCCGCGTGTCGCATGAAAGCTTTCTTTTAATGCATATAATGGACTCGTTCCTATATCGCCGAATACTACTCCTAGTGCAGCCAGTGTTAATGCTGGTACTGCCGGCTTACTCACATTATTTTGCATATATTTGATTTACAAAATTGGGGAGCCTCGAATTTTATCATATGGCTTCTCATGAAATTGCCTTGTACATAAAAAACCATACTTTCTTAGAGTGTTATAGTTTTTCTAGCTAAGCCTGCACTATATAGGTGCTATTTCACTTATAAGTAATCCAAAAATATATGATTCTCTAATAGATAATTTTAAGTTTTTTCTAAAATTAACATAATACACCTTATACGAAATGCTTTTTAAATTGTGTTATAATTCAATGTGTTGATTTCAGTTTTATAGCCCATTCGCCCTCGAATGGGCTTTTTTTATGATTTTTCATGTTCCACGATCAATAACTGAACAATGTTCCACGGTTTTAATAAGCTCTGGTGAACAATCACTTGCTTTGCTCTTGGGCTTTTTGGCGCTGATCCTTCTCCTTTTTAAAGGCTCGTTGATCCATAATGCTGGCTATAATCATGATAGGAATCCCGATAAATAGAAATGCAATGCCTTGTAGGATCTCTTTCAGTTTTTTCATACGTAATGCTCCTTGGAGAGCTTAGTCCTCATTGAATACCGCACTCAGTACTCGGCCAAATAAGCTACGTTTTTTAGGTTGTGGCACTGCCACATTTTGCAACGTGGCATGCTGTAGCGTTTGGCTGTGGTGTGCTGTAGTTTCTTGCTGTGGCACTGCCACGTTTTCTACAATATTTAATTCATTATTCTTTTTATTATCATTGTCTTGTTGTGTTGTCGCATGCTGTGGCATATCGGTGTCGCATGCCGTAGCATCTTGTTGTGGCGCTGCCGTGGCGGGTGCAACAGTTTTTAACTCAATAAGCGTCTGCATACGGTCGATTTGCTGCATTAAACGCTCTTCACGTTCTTGGTATTTTTTAACTTCATTTTCTAAATGAATAATGAGTTTTTTTGTAGATTCATCGCTATCTGATGTAGAAGATTCAATTTGTTGAGATTTTTGCTCAGGCTCTCCAAAGCATCTAATCACTTCCGAAAGGTCAAATTGACCATCACTAGAGCGTGATAAACGCCCATTACGTACAGCTCTGTAAATGGTTGACCTATCAATATGAAATTTTTTAGATACTTCACTTAGCGATAACTTAGCCATTTACTGTGTCCTTTTTATTTGATGGCATGTATCCCACTTTTTTTAGGTATGGGGCTAGTTCTTTGATTTTTTCAGAGTCTTGTAGCATCTCAGAAATACGTACAGCAAACTGTTGGTAGCTTTCTGTACCTTGAGAATATTTCCCCATTTCAGGTAATTCTGAAAGCTTATTAGCAAACATATGACGTTGAGCATCCGTCATTTTTGAAAAAAGATCTAGCGTGTTTGGATCTCGCTTATCTGCTATTGGTTGATTCGTTTTCTTTTGTTTGAAGGCGAATGAAAAACCTGAAATAGCACGACCTTTTTTATGTTGCTCATATTTAACGGTAATATCAGAAAGCTCATTAATTTGTTTAATAGCAATATCTAAAACACGTCTTTTAAAAGCCTCCATACGATCATATTCATTAACTCCTATACCTAATTGGCTACGGAATTTATTCAACTCATATATAGGTGTTTTGCCTACAGACTTCCATTGCATTAACAACTCATAGAGTCGTACAGCATAAACGCTTTTAAAATCGGCAGTTTTTTTAAGATGGTAACTAGTAAAATATTGTTCAAAGCCATCTATTTTTGTGACATGTTCAATTACAACACGAGTTAATGTTACTAGTATGCGACCTTCACCTTTTCGATAATTAGCATCTTGAATCCAACGACTTTTTGTTAAAGTTCCATCTTCATTGGTAATAGTAAATTGTCTTTTAAATAAAGAATCTTCTGCCTCAACTAAAGCTAAATAAGCAGCATCAGGTGAAACATTAAAGGCTGTAGCATATCTACTAGCATTTAGTTCTAATGGTTCTTCTGCTGATAATCCTTGACCTGTTTCACGAGCATCGACAATAGCGAGCTGTAATAGGCGAGTTTCACTTAAAGTAAGTGTCTGTAAGGCTTGAACAAGTTTATTTGATTTTACGACTAAGTCGGCCATGTCATTCTATTTAGCAACGGTTTTATTATGTTGTTATAACAACATAATAAATATTTGTTGTCAAATTCCGAGGAAACGTTGCTATATAACCGAGGAAACGTTGCTATATAACCGAGGAAACGTTGCTATATAACCGAGGAAACGTTGCTATATGTTCCTTGAAAGCACTGTAGACTAAGGCTTTCAGACCATTTAAAAACATTTAAAAGCATTAAAAATAATTAAAAGCCCAAGTCATGAAAAATTGCCCTTGGTTTTCGCTTCGTTTCACTCGCTCAAACTCTATTGAATCTCGCTTTCGCTCGATTCGTCGGGGCAATTTTTTTGCTCATCTCGTTGTGACTTTAATAAAAAGCAAAAGCACGATGAATTCGCTTCGCTCATAGAGCTTTTTTTGCTCGCTCCGCTCGGTCTAGGTGCAAATATCTGCATATAATTTACGCTTATTTAGGCTTCTCAGCCTAAAAAGCTGTTTTTCAGAGAGTCTGGGCGCGAATTTTTGTTGTGGCGCTCGTAGACACTCGCTAATAAATACTTGTTATTGTTTAATTAATCTAATAAAAATCATCTTCTATCGGCTTTTGCTAAATTGGAAAATATTAGAGAACAGCTGCAGAGAGTTTTAGCTAGTCATAATTCATAAAAAATATCGATTGTGTACTGTACTGTAATGTACTAAAATACGATACAGTACAGTACACAATAGGAAGTAAACCCATGGCAATCACTAAATCAGATGTGGCAAA
>NZ_JBWKMK010000036.1:0-7204 GCF_056431365.1 Acinetobacter seohaensis | reverse complement strand
TGCACGCCCCAGGTTGCCGTGCAGCATGATGGCGCGAAACATCATCAGCTGGCGATGAGTTAAATTCATATCAATATTGAATAGCTAAATAATAAGAATAGCATTGATTGAATTGACTATGAAGGAGATCATCTATGATTGAATTGACTACAAGGGAAATCATCTATTTATGAATCCTTTTACTCCCACTACCATCGCTCCTTTGGCCCAGCAATTCAGTACCCCGCTGTGGATCTATGATGCCGACACCATTACGCGCCAGATTGCCGCTCTGCAGTTGTTTGACGTAGTGCGTTTCGCTCAGAAAGCCAATTCTAATACACATATCCTTCGCCTCATGAAGCGACAGGGCGTAGTGGTGGACTCAGTGTCTTTGGGTGAAATCGAACGTGCGTTGGCTAGTGGTTTTACGCCGGGCTTGCACAACGGGCACGCAGACATTGTGTTTACGGCTGATCTGCTGGACCGCGCTACGCTTGCGCGCGTGGTGGAACTAAATATTCCTGTGAACTGTGGTTCCATGGACATGCTGGATCAATTGGGTGCGGTCAACCCAGGGCACCCAGTGTGGTTACGCATCAATCCAGGTTTCGGGCATGGCCATTCGAAGAAAACAAATACTGGTGGAGAGCATAGCAAGCATGGCATCTGGCATGGCGACCTAGTACGCGCCTGCGAAAAGATCAAGTCAAACAGCCTGACCTTGCATGGCCTGCACATGCACATCGGCTCAGGCGTAGACTACACGCACTTGCAAGAAGTCTGCGGTGCCATGCTGAAGTTGGTAGAAGTAGTAAATGCGCAGGGTTTGGACCTGCACGCCATCTCGGCGGGTGGCGGGCTATCCGTTCCCTATCAGACTGGTGAACCCACGATTGATACAGCGCACTACTTTTCATTATGGAATACAGCGCGCCATGCTGTGGAACAACTACTGGAGCACCCAGTTAAACTAGAAATAGAACCAGGTCGCTATTTAATGGCCGAGTCTGGTGTGTTGGTCACTGAAGTACGCGCTACGAAGCAACAGGGCGCCAACTATTTTGTGATGGTGGACGCCGGTTTCAATGATCTGGTTCGCCCAGCTCTATACGGTGCCTACCACGGTATGGAGTTGATCCACTCTGATGGCACAGCGGTTAATGGCCAGCAGTTTGACACAGTAGTTGCCGGACCTCTGTGCGAGTCGGGAGATGTGTTTACGCAGGGAGACGGTGGCGTGGTGTTACACCGATCCTTGCCGCAGGCACAGGTGGGAGATCTGCTGGTATTGCACGACACTGGTGCGTATGGTGCCTCCATGTCATCGAACTACAACGCTCGCCCGCTGATTGCCGAAGTGCTGATGGAAAATGGGGAGCCCCGGCTTATTCGACGAAGGCAGACGGTGGCTGAGCTGCTCGCGCTGGAGGCGGTGTAAGGTAACCAGACAAAATCATCAACTTATCCAACTGGACCAGCAGCTACATTAATTCGAATTTTAGATGCTCACCCAAGCCTTATTTAAGAAAATTATTTAAAAAATGGGAGCTTAAAGCTCCCATTTTTGACTTCGCATAACGTGTATTATGTTAATTTTAGGAAAACTTAACTTAGAATACTATTGAGAAGGCTTCACTGGAAAACCTATGAATGGTTTTATTTCTTTTAAAACAAACATACTCTGCATTTCTTTTATTCCCGGCAATCTTCTTATTATTGACATAGAGAATTCAGCATAAGTATCAAGATCTGGGGATACAACTTGAAGTAAGAAATCTGCATCACCTCCAATGCTGTAACATGCAACGACATAATCTAAAGCCGTCACTTCTTCCTCAAATTTTTTAGCTTCTTTTTCACTATGGCTATCAATAGATACACGTATAAATACCATTACACCTAAATTTATTTTTTTACGATCAAGTAATACTCCATATCCTTTAATAATCTTAGTATCTTCAAGTTGCTTGACTCTACGCCAACATGGAGAAGTTGATAAGCTCAATTCTTCTGATAACTGGGCTGTTGTAATACGTGAGTCCTGTTGCAACAACTCCAAAATTTTTACATCGGTTTTATCAATTTTTTTGTGATTAGGCATAAATACTAAAATTATTAAATAAAATAGAAATTTTATACCCTTATTTATCAATTTTATAAAAAATATAGATCAATTTCTTCTTTATTTTTACTAAAAAATAGTCTCAATTCTTTTATTGATTTACCTTCAAATGGACTATCTAGCACAATTCACCACATATATTTTCACTTTATCTTTAGCCGCAATTCTTCCTGGGCCTGGTATGACAGGTCTAATGTTTAAAACACTGACACAGGGCTATAAAAATGGCTTGATTATGCTAATTGGTCTAATCACAGGTGATCTAATCTTTCTATTAACCTCTATTTTTTTACTGACTTCTTTAACTCAATTTTTTCCAAATTTTTCTTTTTATATGGTCCTACTATCGAGTATTTATTTATTGTATTTAGCTTATAGTTTTTGGTCTTTTAATGGTGATCTGCTACAAACTCAGGCTCCTAATACGGTAAATGAAACTATATTCTCTTATAGAGATGGGCTATTGATAACACTCAGTAATCCTAAAACCATTTCGTTTTACCTAGCAATTGTTCCAGCTATTTTTGGAGCATATAGTCTGAAAGATCAAACTTTTGCCTTAATGATAATTACAGTTCTGACTTTAGCTGTTATTGGCGGTTTTTATGTATTTTTTTCTTTAGGCCTAAAAAAGTTTTTACGTAATTTGAAAATTCAAAGAACTTTGCTTAAGGGACTATCTCTTATGATGTTTATCTTAGCTCTAAGCATGATATATAGAGAATTTACGCCTCATTTAACATAATGGCGGTTATGCGAAATTCAGTTGTCAGAAACCATTTATTACATCAAAAGTAATGAAAAAGTAAAGAATATGAATTATATTATCTTTACTTTAATGGTTTTTGAGTGAGGGAATCATGTCCGCAGTCAATTTCAATATGCGCTTAGAAGCAGAGTTAAAAGAACAAGTCACCCCAATTTTGGAAGACTATGGTTTGACTATGCCTCAAGCATTCAAACTGTTCTTGAATCAAATCGTTAAAACTAAAGCGATTCCTTTGTCTTTTGACTATGCACGAGAACCTGCTTTAACTCCTAAAGCAGCAGCCAAGTTACTTCAATCTTTAAAAGAGATTGAAAATGGCGAGTACACCGAGTACGAAACGGTAGAAGAAGCGATTAAAGCTATGTCGGAAGAAGCACATGGCTAAACGTAAGATTATCGTAACCAGTTCTTTTAAACGTGATATTAAAAGACGTTATTTAGAACTGGTTACGGCTGAATGGGCAGAAGTATTAGATTGTTTAGTCGCAAATAATCCTTTGCCTGAAAAGTATTTAGATCATCCCTTGAAAGGTGGTGCAGAGTTTAAAAATTGTCGTGATTGTCATGTGAAGCCTGATTTAGTCTTGATCTATAGGCTTGTTGGTGATGATATTTTAGAACTGCATCAGTTGGATAGCCATTCCGAAATTTTTGGATGACTATCGCTCGATGCTTTGAAAGATGGCTTTAGCCATGTTTCAAAGTCGGGCAACTTTGCGACTGCTGTCATTGATTCGGTGATGGCAAGAGCCGAGCAAAGTACTGTCTAATCATTATTTTGGGTCAATCACACAATAATCCTTATTCGCTCCGTGACAGTCATTTTTCATGATGCGAACGCAAGACTTCCCATTGCAATTTTTAATATCTAGGCTGTATTTTTGTTCTAGCCATGCAACGTCTGCTCTACGCTGTTTGATTTCGTCCATGCTCGGCACATATAAAAATAATGCTAAAAAGAAAACGATCAGCAAGCTAACAAAAGCACTGGCGTAGATTGCCATGAATCGCCAGTCAAGTTGATTGGTTGCATTGTTTAATTCCCGAATACTGTTGTTGAGTGCGTCTATTTGCTTCTGATTGGCGTTTTTTAGGTGTTTTTCGGTCTTATTGAGTACTCCGCTAGCCACTTCCTTATAAAACGCTTCTAATCGCTTGTTATCGTCTGCTATGGCTTCTCGATACTCTTTCATAGATGCCAGTAAAATATAGAGCTGGTCATCTAGGTCGTTTTGGTTGCTCATCGGTACATTCCGCCCTGATCTAAGTCTTGTGATGCTTTACGGTTGGCTCGCTCGGCTTGCTGTTGCTCTAGTTTTTGCTGTCGTTGTATTTCGGCTTGGCGTTCTTGTTCTAGGCGTTTAGCTTCTTGGTTTTTCTGCCATTGCTCGAAGCCTTGCTCGGCACGGTTTAAACCACGCTGTAAAACACTGTCTGTGCGCTGTTGCTGTTGTTTGAGGTGTTGGGCGTTGTGTTGCTTCACATGGTCGTTATAACGGCTGATTTCAGTGTCTATGCCTTGTCTGCGTAATTGGGTGACTTTGGTGCCTTCATGGATGGTGGCTTGTAGTCCGTTGTTCTGATCGGCATAACTGCGGTGGTCTATTTTTTCTCGGTAGCCTGCACGTTCCAATGCCTTATTGGCTAAGTCTGCCCATGTTTCTCGAATTTGCTTAATGTCTTCTTGGGTTGTCCCCATATCTAGGCTTTTTCGTTTGGCGTTGCTGAGTTCAATATCGGTTTTGGTGGTCAGGGTGAGTTTATTGTCCGTGTCCAGTTCTGCCTTTCGAGTCGTGAGCATGATATGGGCGTGATGGTTTTTATCATTACCGCCTTTACTTGGTTCATGGATGGCTAAATCTGCGATCACGTCATAGCGGTCAACTAAAGACCTAGCAAAGTCTTTTGCCAGGTCTTTACGTTGATCAGCGTCTAATTCATCAGGCAGGGCAATGACCCATTCTCTAGCGGTTCGGGCATCTTTACGGTTTTCGGTTTTTTCTGCCAAGTTCCAAAGTTCATTGCGGTCAATTTCAATATCTAAATTAGAGATAATTTCAGAATGGGTGACACCGTCTTTTCTCGTAAAGTCGTGGGTCAATCCTGTGCGTTCATCCTTGAGTTTTTCCCCTGCACGATATGCAGATGATGCAACCGCAGTTCTCCCCGAACTTCGGTTAACTGTTTTAGTGGAACAATGATAAATAGCCATATTTATAATTTTTTTAACATAAATGCATTTTCAAGGATGATATTTTCACGTTGAGGAAATCTACGTTCAATAACTTCAAACCCATATTTAATGAATAAATTTTCTGCTGTTTTACTTACATTTGCACTTAATTCATCAAGGCTCAAAGTTTTAGCTTGGTAAAGGATATGTTCCATTAGTGAAGTTCCTATGCCTTGTCGAGCATATTCACTATCAACAAAAAAATGATCTATGTATCCATTTGCTTGAAGATCAGCGAAACCTACAATTTTGTTATCAATGATCGCAACGAAAGGGTTTAACTTTCTTATAGATTCATTCCACTGTTTTATATCTCTATCTTTTGATGCCCAAGCTTCAATTTGCTTCTGGTTATAATCTTTTGATGCAATACCGTATAAAGATGAAAGGAATATATCAAATAACAATTCCTCTTCATTTGATTCCATATTTCTAATAATCATAAGAATATGCCTAGGTTTTTGGGGTTAAGGGGTTTCCCCTTACGCAAACTTTGACTTGGATGAAATCCAAGTCGTAAGTGCGCATTTCATGAAAAACACGATAGCATATTACCCGCTTGAATTTCAATTCATAGGGTCTTATGCTTGAGTGGTTTTCTATATTCCGAAATTAACCGTTATGACTAAATCTGCTGAAAATATCGAAAAGAAAATTGAAGCCCAGTTAGAGAAGCTGAAACAGTTAAAAGCACAGAAACAGGCTATTGAAGCAAGAGAACGTACCAAAAAGAAAGAACAGGAGCGCAAGGATGATACTAGGCGTAAAATTTTGCTCGGTTCTTACTTGATTAAGAAAATGCAGGCAAATGAAGCCAATAAAGAAAAAATACTCGCTGAACTCAACGAATATTTAACAGAAAATAGAGATCGACAGCTTTTTGATTTGCCCGATATTGAAGCCTAATTTTTCTTAGCTGTTTGGTTGTTTTGTTTGGCTTGATACTCTGGAATGAGCGTATTTAAAACCTTTTGAATATTGTCCTTGTCTTCTATCTGCAAATTATCTCGATAGTAAATTAAGTCCTGTATTTTGCTTTCCATCTGCATTTTTTCGGTGGGTTTGGCATTTTTGGATAGTCGGGATAATAGGAAGATATAACCGCATATATTTTCCCTCGCAATTTCATAATTTACGATGTCGAGGTATTCAACGGTCACATGCTTTAGATCGGTTGATAGGTTATTTAATTTAATCATGGCTGAAATCCTGATTTTTCTAAAATTGGATAAAGCTCTCTGAATTTTTCAGGCTCTAACAGCATATCTGCTATACGGATAGCAAATTGTTGGTAGCTTTCTGTACCTTGTGAATATTTCCCCATTTCAGGCATTTCTGACATTTTTTTTGCAAATAAATGGCGTTGTGCATCGGTCATTTTGATAAAAAAGTCAGGTGTGTTTGGGTCACGCTTAGAATCTAATTTTTTCGGTTGTTGTTTCTGCTTAAACTTAAATGAAAAACCAATAATTGAACGACCACGTTTGTGTTGTTCATACTCTGCTTTTATATCTGTGTACTTATTAATTTGATCAATGGCAAGGTGTAAAACTTTTTCTTTAAATTGCCCCATTCTCTTGTATTCATTGGGTTCTATGCCTAGTTTTAATCTTAGCTCTTCTAGCTCTACCATAGTCACTTTGCCTGTACTACGCCATGCGATAAGCAACTCATACAAGCGTATAGCGTAAACACTAGTTAAACTGCTGACTTGCTCTAGTTCATAACTAGTGAAGTGTTTTTCTAAATTTGTAATCAACGGTACAACATCATCAGAAAACTTAATACGAACAAGAGCTTCATTCTCTACATAAGATATTCGTTGTACCCATCGACTTATTACATTCTCAATGTTGCCCTTTTGAGTCAGTTTTTGATAGCTAAATCTACGATCAAATAGGCTTTTACAAGCATCTTTAAGAACTTTATAGGCTGTATTTCTATGAACATTGAAATGGTTGATATAGCTTTCAGCATGAATCGTCAAATCTTTATCATTGGGTGTATTTGATTGCCTAGCTTCAAGTATGGCTAACAGTATTAAACGTTGTTCTGATAGGTCTAAATTATAACTGGCATTTATTAGTGCATTATCTTT
>NZ_JBWKMK010000035.1:0-2807 GCF_056431365.1 Acinetobacter seohaensis | reverse complement strand
GCGACTCATGAGTGCTCGGTTATATGCGGGCCAATTGGTTGTACGGTAGATTTTGTGTGTAGGCTTCTTCATTTGAAAATTATATCGCTGAAAAAGCCTTTACAGATAGGTTTGTGCAACAAAGCCGAACGAAATTAAAATAAATGAACAAAAAAGAATTAGCGAAAAACTTGAAATGGAGTCGCTAACAGATCACTTAACAGGAGCTTTCAATCGTCGTGCTTGGGATAAACTTTTAGATTTAGAAGAAAGTCGGTGTAAAATTTACGGACACTCAACAACAATTATTGTCATAGATTTAAATGATTTAAAATATATAAATGATAAATTTGGTCATTTAAAAGGTGATCAGATGATTCAAGAAACAGTCCAAATTATCAAAAGAACTGTGCGCTCTAATGATTTAGTTGCACGTTTAGGAGGAGATGAGTTTGGTATTTTAAATATTGAAACTAACTTAGAAAATACTCAAAAACTAGCAAATCGAATTTCAGAATCCTTAAAACAGGCTGGAATTAATGCTGCTATTGGTGTTGCAGCACGTCAACCAGGGACGGATTTACAACAAACAGTAGTTGAAGCAGATAAGCAAATGTATAGACATAAACGTCAAATCAAAGATATGTCTCAATAAGGTAATAAAATTAAGTTTTCCTACAATTAACATAATGGTGGTTATACGAATTGAACTTGTTAGAACAAATTAAAAGTGTACTACTAAGTACACTTTTAAAATTTTCATATAAAAAATTAACATAAAATCTCTTATACGCAATGCTTTTGAAATTGTGTTATAATTCAATTTGTTGATTCAAGTTTTATAGCCCATTCACCCTCGAATGGGCTTTTTTTATGACTTTTCATGTTCCACGGTTTTAATAAGTTTTGATGAACAATCACTTGCTTTGATCTTGGGCTTTCTGGCGCTGATCCTGCTCCTTTTTAAAGGCTCGTTGATCCATAATGCTGGCCATAATCATGATCGGAATCCCGATAAATAGAAATGCAATGCCTTGTAGGGTCTCTTTCAGTTTTTTCATACGTAATGCTCCTTGGGGGGCTTAGTCCTCATCGAATACCGCACTCAGTACTCGGCCAAATAAGCTACGCTTTTTCTTGTCTCATGATGTGTCTGTGATACGTTTTTTGGTGCTTCACTGGTATGTATCGTTACTGTTTCATGAGATAATGAATTTGGCTCTATGCTTTTATTTTCAATACTTTCACTTGAGTCATCATTGTTGTCACAAGGTGTTTCATTGAAATGTCTCTTTAGTGTGTCATGAGACATTTTTTCTTCTGACTCTTTATGTCCTAGCAACAATTGGAAGCGGTCTATTTGGTCTAAATAACGTTTTTCTCTATCCTTGTATGATTCAATCTCTTTTCTCATGAAGTCAACCAACTGACGCAAATCCGCATCATCTTTGAGTGAGGTTATTACTTGGTTTGGCTCGTGCTTTTTAATTGGCTCTCCAAAGCAGCGAATGACTTCTGCAATGTCAAAAAGACCATCAGCACTTCGAGATATACGTCCTTCTTTGATAGCTCTGTATAGTGTAGAGCGGCTGACGTTAAAGCGGTTGGATACTTCACTTAGCGATAACTTAGCCATGTACCGTGTCCCTTTTATTTGATGGCATGTATCCCACTTTCTTGAGGTGTGGGTATAGCTCTATGATGCGCTCAGGATCTTGTAGCATCTCAGCAATACGTATAGCAAACTGTTGGTAGCTTTCTGTACCTTGAGAATATTTCCCCATTTCAGGTAATTCTGAAAGCTTATTAGCAAACATATGACGTTGAGCATCTGTCATTTTTGAAAAAAGATCTAGCGTGTTTGGATCTCGCTTATCTGCTATTGGTTGATTCGTTTTCTTTTTGTTTGAAGGCGAATGAAAAACCTGAAATAGCACGACCTTTTTTATGTTGCTCATATTTAACGGTAATATCAGAAAGCTCATTAATTTGTTTAATAGCAATATCTAAAACACGTCTTTTAAAAGCCTCTATACGATCATATTCATTAACTCCTATACCTAATTGGCTACGGAATTTATTCAACTCATATATAGGTGTTTTTCCTACAGACTTCCATTGCATTAATAACTCATAGAGTCGTACAGCATAAACGCTTTTAAAATCGGAAGTTTTTTTAAGATGGTAACTAGTAAAATATTGTTCAAAGCCATCTATTTTTGTGACATGTTCAATTACAACACGAGTTTTGGTTTTCGCTTCGTTTCACTCGCTCAAACTCTATTGAATCTCGCTTTCGCTCGATTCGTAGGGGTAATTTTTTGCAAATACCTTCTAAAATTATGTAAAAAGCAAAAGCAACTATGACTTCGCTTCGCTCAGAAGCTTTTTTTGCTCGCTCCGCTCGGTCTAGGTGCAAATATCTGCATATAATTTACGCTTATTTAGGCTTCTCAGCCTAAAAAGCTGTTTTTCAGAGAGTCTAGGCGCGAATCTTTGTTGTGGCGCTCGTAGACACTCGCTAATAAATACTTGTTATTTTTTAATTAATCTAATAGAAATCATCTTCTATCGGCTTTTGCTAAATTGGAAAACATTAGCGAACAGCTGCAGAGAGTTTTAGCTAGTCATAATTCATAGAAATATCGATTGTGTACTGTACTGTAATGTACTAAAATACGATACAGTACACAATAGGAAATAAACCCATGGCAATCACTAAATCAGATGTGGCAAAAGCCATCGAATCCCTTGCAGCACAAGGCTCAAACCCAACTAACGATAATATCCTTGCGGTTCTTGGTAGCGGCTCAAAGACCACTATCAAC
>NZ_JBWKMK010000034.1:0-12003 GCF_056431365.1 Acinetobacter seohaensis | reverse complement strand
TGTTCCATTTTAGAGATTTGTTTAAGATAAGATATAACTCATTGAGATGTGTCATAGTATTCGTCGTTAGAAAACAATTATTGTGACATTATTTCAATGAGTTATCTATTTTTGTCGTGTACAGAGAGTTCTTATATAAAGTCTATGCATGATGGATCTTTTTGTTCTCAATTAACTTACCAAAGAACAAACCTGTTTCAAACAGCAGCCACATCGGAATAGCGAGCATAATCATAGATAATGGATCCGGTGGCGTGACAAACATGGCGATAAAAAAGCAGCCGACAATAATAAATTTACGTTTATCTATCAGTTGTTCTGTGTTGACCACTCCGATCAGAATGAGAATTAAGGTCAGAATCGGAATTTCAAAGGTTATTCCAAACACCAAAAATAACTTTAAACAAAAGCCCAAGTAACTGTTGATGTCAGTCATCGGTGCTACCGTGTCTGGGGAAACGCTGATAAAAAAGTGTAAAATGGATGGCAGGGCGATGAAGTAGGCGAAAGCAATCCCTGTATAAAACATTCCGATACTACCTAGCAATAGCGGCAAAGCCAGATTTCTTTCCCTTTGATATAGGGCTGGTTTTACAAACGCCCAGAATTGATAGAGGATGAACGGCATGGCAATCATCAAGGCTATAAAAAAATTCAGTTTAAATGGTGCCATGAAGGTTGCCGTGACATCAGTGGCAATCATTGAGGAATTTATTGGCAACTGTGCACGTAGTGGTTCAGACAGCCACTGATAACTTTGATTGGCGAAGGGTAACAGGCAGAAAAAGAGTACAATCAGTAACCCGATAATTTTAATCAGATGCTGGCGCAAGATAATCAAATGCTGGGTGATTGGCATATCCTGTAGCGTAATCTGCTTCTCCACATTTGGTGGTGTAGTTTTGGATTTCATGCCATTTCCCTGATCTGGTTGCTCTGTTTATGAAGCCGAGTAAGTTGTTGAGTTTGAGAACCGGTTTGGGTAAATAAGGACAGTGGCTTGGATTCAAGAAATTTATAGACTGGAAAGTTATTTTGCTGATTATCGAGTTTGACCTGCGTTTGTTGGTCATCGGTCATGATTTTATCATGCTGTAACTGTTGCATCTGGTTCTGCATTTGCTGTTCCAACTCGTGCAGACGTTGCATTTCGTTCTGCATTTCTTCACGTAGTTCCGACAGTCGAAGTTCACGATCAATATCATGTTGGACATTACTGATCAAGCGTTTGAGGTGGCCGTACCATTTTCCAGCAAAACGAGCGGCCTCTGGCAATTTTTCAGGACCCAGCACCAATAGAGCAATGATGCCAAATACCAGCAGTTCCGTCACGCCTACATTCAGCATTTGACCCCTCCATCCACTCAGTTTTTGCTGGTTGTTGTATCGTTATTGTTCTGATGCTTCTGTTCTAGACTATGTTGTTCGTTCAGTTTTACTGATGATTCATCATCACGTATCGATTTTTTAAAATCCTTAATGGCACCACCGACATCTTTACCCAAATTTTTAAGTTTTGATGTGCCAAATAAAAGAATCACTACAATTGCAAAAATGACTACGTGCCAAATAGATAATCCTGCCATCCTTATTTCTCCTATAATTTTGTTTTATATCGTAATTACTTGCCATTTTAAGTATATGTCATTCAGCACAGGCTTGAAAGGAAAGCTGAACATTGTTCGTAGCTGAAATTTGTTTAAGGCACCTTGATTATTAAGTATAGTACTTCTCAATAAGTGCTATTAAGCATGATTGGATATTTCAATATATGAGCTTTACATCCGATGATCAGCACGAAGACATCATTTAGCTTAATACTAGTACTGTATAGCTGATTACTTAATTTGGTATCATATTAAAAACCTTGTGCAATGATATTTTATGAAAATACTCCTGTGCTATGATTTTAGAATTTCGCTATATTTGAATAAACAGGATTCTAGGAACCACGTTTTCAATTAAAATATTGATGCTTTTCTTTCTAAAAAGTAGAACTAATCGTACTTGTTTGAAAATGTTATAATAAGTATAAATAATTTGTTATCTTCTGCTTTAAAGAGATGGATCCGAAAATTTGAACAACTCCTATAAGTGATATTCTGCTCCTCAAATGATGTTATAAACATCAATATATGGAGTATTTTATGGCACGTAGACCAAGAAGAAATCATTCAAACGACTTTAAGGCTAAGGTAGCACTTGCTGCGATCAAAGCAGAAAAAACACTTGCTGAATTGAGTTCTGAGTTTGATGTTCATCAAAACCAAATTATTGACTGGAAAAATCAATTGATCTCAGCTTCCTCGCAAGCTTTCGATCAATCAAAAGCTCCATCAGAACCCCCCATTGATCTTAAAAAGTTACATGCAAAAATCGGTGAGCAGGCATTAGAAATTGATTTTTTAGAAGGTGTGTTGAAGAAACTGGGCCGCTTCAACCACAAAAGTTAATCGATCACTCACTTCAGATTTCAGTATCTAAACAAGCTAAGTTACTGAAAGTCTCTCGTGGTTGTTATTATTATCGCCCAAAACCTGTTAGCTCATCAGATCTGAAGCTGATGCGATGTATTGATGAATTACATATGCAATATCCTTTTGCAGGCAGTCGTATGATGCGTGATTTGTTGAATCGTCAAGGGCATCATATAGGACGACGTCATACACGTACTTTAATGAAGAAAATGGGTATTCAGGCGTTATATTGCAAACCAAATTTAAGCCAGGCTAATCAAGCTCACCGTAAATATCCATATCTGCTCAAAGGGTTGGCAATTCAGCGCAGTAATCAAGTGTGGTCTACTGATATAACGTATATCCCTATGGCAAAAGGCTTTGTTTATTTATGTGCTGTGATTGATTGGCATAGCCGCAAGGTACTTGCGCATAGGGTATCGATTAGTATGGAGGTGGATTTTTGTATTTCGGCTTTAAATGAAGCGATTGAAAAATATGGATCACCTGAAATATTGAATACAGACCAAGGCAGTCAGTTCACCAGTGATGCATTTATTGATGTATTGAAATCAAATGGCATTCAAATCAGTATGGATGGTAAAGGTCGATGGGTAGATAATGTGATGGTTGAACGATTATGGCGGAGCGTTAAATATGAAGAGGTGTATCTCAAAGCTTATAGCAGTGTCACAGATGCGAAAAAGCAATTGAGTGCATATTTTGAGTTTTATAATCTGAAACGACCTCATTCGAGTCTAGACAAAATGATACCAAATGAGTTTTACTATGATCAGCTACCCCAACAAAACAAGGTGGCTTAACTAGAGCGGAATATTACTTATAAATACGCTTTTAGTTGTTCAAACAAGTGGGACCACCTCTTTAAATTGTATATCTAACAGTGTTATGGTCATCTAATTACATTTCAAAACATTAGGAATTTGATTATGTGCAGCCAAAAAAAACAAGCCAAAATGGCAGCAATTGATATTGGTATCTCTCAAGATAATCGCGCAAAAATTGTCGAAGGTTTATCCCGATTACTCGCTGATAGTTACACTTTATATTTGATGACTCATAATTTTCACTGGAATGTCACCGGACCACAGTTTAACAGCCTGCACAACATGTTCATGGACCAATATACTGAACAGTGGAATGCACTAGATGTAATTGCTGAGCGTATCCGTGCTTTAGGTTTTCCTGCACCAGGTACTTATAAGCAATTTATAAAATTAGCTTCAATCAAGGAAGTCGAGAGTGTTCCTAAAGCAAATGAAATGATTCAGTTACTGGTTAATGCACATGAAGCGGTTGCGAGAACTGCAAGAAGTATATTTGATGTTGTGGATGAGGCGAATGACCAGCCAACAGCAGATGTACTCACACAACGATTAGATATTCATGAGAAAACTGCATGGATGTTAAGAAGTCTTTTAGAATAAATTTTGTCAGATGATAAATAAAAATATGAGGCTAACTGCCTCATATTTTTATTACTACAATTTGAAGTAAAGAACTAATTTCAAATTATAGTGATTTAGTGCTATAGTACCAATCTACATAGTTGTAGCCTTCAGATTTACGTGTATCAGCAGCTTCCATTGTTACTGGTGGTGGCACAATCACTTCTTGGCCCGGTTGCCAATTTTCAGGTGTAGCAACTTTGTATTCATCAGAAGTCTGTAACGCTTTAAGTACACGAAGAAACTCATCAATACTACGTCCATTACTCATAGGGTAATAAACCATTGCACGTAAGATACCTTCAGGATCGATAATAAAAGTCGCACGAACAGCTGCTGTATCACTAGCACCTGGTTGGATCATGCCATAAGCTTTGGCAACTTCCATTGAAAGATCGGCAATAATTGGGAATGGGATTTTAATGCCAAAATTTTCTTCAATACTACGTGCCCAAGCAATATGTGAATGTACACTATCAATTGATAAACCTAATAGTTCACAGTTCAGTTCAGCGAATTGCTCAGCGCGAGTTGCAAAACCCATAAATTCAGTAGTACAAACAGGTGTAAAGTCAGCTGGATGTGAGAAAAGAACTAACCATTTTCCCTTGTAATCTTCTAAACTTTTCATACCATGAGTAGTTTTGGCATTGAAATTTGGTGCTGGCTTATTTAATTGTGGAAATGTTACAACTTCATCTAGGTTAGACATTTATAGTCTCCTTAGGGGGGGGAATTAATTTAAATAAGAAATGGTTGGATAACCTGCATCAATCCAAGCTTGCATACCACCTTCTACAGAATAAAGTTTTTCAAATCCCATATTTTGAAGTGCTTGAATTGATAGAGCTGAACGAGCTCCTGTACCACAGATTAAATAAATATCTTTTTCTGATAGTTCCTGTAAAGAATGTTCAATTTCGCAATGGTGATTCACTAGGGGATGTTGGGCTATTTTCATTTCCAGCATCCCTCGTGGAAAATTTACAGCTCGATCAATAGCTACAGTTTTGTATTCTTCAGGTTCACGAACGTCTATTAAAATTAAGTCAGGATATTCTAAATATTTCTCGTAGAGCTTCTCGACTTTTATTTCAATAACCTTATTTTTAGTTTCAGCTATTAGCTGGTTTGGGGTTTTCATAATATCCTTTTGAAGTAGATATCAATATAGTTTATATATTTATAATATAATAAGTATTCTCATTATTGTCTAATATTATTAAACTTCTTTCATAAATCAAAAAACAATCTTCGTTCTGATCCTTAGTTCAAAGCGATACATTGGGGTATCTCATTGTCAACTTTTTATTTAATGGTTAAGCAATTGAAAATGCATATTTCATCTAAAAGCAGACCATCCAAATGAAATTCTTCTCTTCCTGAGCTATTAGCAGGAATACTGAATGCTATTCTTGTTGCGAAAAGTTGTGGTATTTCTATAAAGCTACAGCCCTGAAATTTCACGGCTGTAGCTTTATAGTTCTCTGAGTAACGTCACGTGGATTTAATAGGTTTTATTATACTTTGTTATAAGGAATCTGATTAAATCACCATGATAGAGTTTTGGTACCAGGTTGAAAAATTGCTTCCCCCATATCATCAGGATTCGCATATTTTAAACCTTTGATAAGATCACCATCTTTAACACCATATTGATCCATACACATTTTACAGATAAAGACTTGTCCACCATTGACCATTATATTTTTCAGCATGGCCTGATGCTCTGCATATCTATGTTCGAAGCGGCTAGAAGCAAGCATAACCCCTTGATCGACTAAATATACAGTCAAGGGATGCCCTTTTTGGAATTGATTATTACTCATGCCGATGGCCATCTTTGTACGATGGGCATCATTACTGGTAAGCAATACAAATAATGGATCTTTTGTTGTTTCTGCTACTGCAATCGATAAACTTGAAAAAAACAGCAGAAAAGACAAGCTCAAGTTTTTAATAAATTTCATAGGATTTATACTCTTTTTAAATCAATATAACCTGAATTGTGGATAAGAAATTGGCTTAAAAAAAAGGTGGCTACATACTATTAGGGAGTTACCACACAACCTACGCTTTCAGAAACCATGTTTGATTTTACATATTTCTTCTGCATGATTGATGACTTTTTTCAAAAATCGAAGTAACTTATTGGCAATTTTTAAAATACGATCCTCTCAATTAAAAGTTTCGTAAATCGTGTTTATTGCCATTTAGTATAAATTTTCGTATTTCCATAATCTCAAAGCTTTATTCTTTTCATTAAAGCAAAATCACGGTCAAGTCTTTAGATATTTACCTTGTTAACAACGGATAGTTTATCTCATCAGAGCACATCGATTGGCACTGTATGCTTTACATTTTGTCTTGATGAAAGATTATCAGAGCAATTTTATTTATGGAGCAATCGACTACGCTGCCTGTAGGCAAAAATCAGCGTATTCAACGGTATAAATATCTACCATTGCAACAAGTGGTAAAAGCTCAATGGACTGGTTCTTTGGCTGTAAGCTACATTTAATCATGAGTCAGTCAGGCAAGATTGTCAGTACAGCTTTATCTAATGAACATACAGCAGACATTAAAATGATTGAGCATTTGGTAGAAGGCTTAAAAACAAAACTCTATGCTGTTCATGGATATATCAGTCAAGAATTAAAAATCAAATTTGAGGAATCAAGACATTTGGTTTAATTACATATCATCGTAAAAATATGAAAACTATTCGTTTATCCAAAGCAGATGAATACCACTTAAAACAACGCAATAAAAAGAAAATTTATTCAGCTTATTGAAAATAATTAAGCTATTAATCTAAATCTATCAACTAGATAAAATACTTTAAATTTCTACGCTTTTAGAAACTACGACCCTCTCCTTTTTCTTCATACGTTATTCCCTCACGAATATGATATAGTCGCTGGAAAGTCGGAATAATTTTATCGTCATGTGTAACAACAATAATTGCTGTTTGAAATTTTTCCGCCATTTCGTGCAACAAACGAATTACAGTCATGGCACGAACGCTGTCTAAAGGTGCCGTTGGCTCATCTGCCAAAATGACAGGTGGCTTATTAATCAAGCCGCGTGCAATAGCTACACGTTGTTGTTCACCACCTGATAATTGCCCAGGCATGGCATGAATACGATGCTGAACATCTAAAGCCGTTAAAATTTCTAAAGCACTTGCACGTGCTATGTTATTAGGAACACCTGCCAGCATAGGTAATAGCGCAACATTATCTAAAACATTCAAAAAAGGAATCAAATAAGGTGTTTGGAACATAAAACCAATTTTGTCACGTCGCAATGCACTTAAATCTTTTACCAACCAGTGTTGATCAAAAATCACTTCACTCCCTAAAGTCATACGTCCTTCAGTGGGATCAATCACAGCGCCTAAACATTTTAATAAGGTACTTTTACCTGAACCTGACGGACCAATCAGTCCAACAACTTCTCCTGGATCCACCCACATATTGACATCTTTTAATGCATAAAAAGCATTATCACCTTGCCCAAAACGTTTTTTTAAACCCTCAATTAAAATTCCGTGGGTCATGTGTTATCCTCCAATTGCTTCGGCTGGATCAATACGTAATGCCATACGAATAGCTACTAGACTTGCCAACATACAAATCAACATCACAGCAATAAATCCAAGAATAGAATCCTGAGGAATCAATAATACATACTTTGGAAAATATGGCGCAGCAAAGGTTGAAGTGATTTTACCTATAGTAAATCCAATTAGACCAAGTGCGAGCGCTTGCTGTAAGATCATCCAGGCAATCGTTCGGTTGCGTGTTCCAATTAGTTTCAGAACTGCAATTTCTCGAATTTTATCCATGGTTAGGGTATAAATAATAAATGCCACAATTGCCGCGCTCACCAAAGCCAAAATTACTAAAAACATCGCAATCTGCCTTGCTGATGTTGCAATCATCTTGCTAATTAAAATATGTTCCATTTGAAGACGCGTGTAGACAGTCAGTTGCTGCCAACGTTGGATGTGTTCAGCAGTATCTTCTGCGGAAGTACCAGTTTTAAGACGGACTAAAATTGCATTTACATAACGATTGCTGGTTTGAGCACTCAGAACACTGTCTAATAAATCTGGATACGCAGGACGATTGTAAATCGGATTTTGTGCGGTACGTCGGCGGTCTTGTAAAATTGCCGCATTATCTTTTTGAAATTGGGCTTGTTGTGCATCTTTAAGCGGAATAAAAATCATCGGGTCACCACCTGATGACACCATTCGTCGAGTCAATCCTACTACAGTAAAATAATTACGACGGATTTTGATGCGATCACCTAATTTAAGTCCTGAAGTGATGTCTACAACAGCTTCATAGTGCCCCCGAGTCAATTGACGTCCCGCTAAAAGGTAAGGTGGCCAGCCTAAATTATTCCAGGCATGTTCACCTGTATGGATTCCAACCACCATCGCACGGATATCTTTATCTTTATAATGAACTTGTGTGGTCAGATAAGTAATATTTGAGGCATGTTCTACTTCAGGTGTAGTCATGACACTACGATATAAATCATCACGCACACTAGAAGGTTCAGCATATGGACCAAGCGTATCTTGTTGTACCACCCATAAATCTGCACCGCTATTATTTAATAAAGCCTTGGCATCATCCACCATACCACGGTAGACACCCGCCATAATTAGAGTCACGCCGATCAACAAGCCAAGTCCAAAACCAGTAAAAACAAACTTACCCCATGAATGGAATATATCCCGACCGGCTAAGCTAATCATTCAGATGTTCCTGCAAGATTTTTTACAATACGCAAACGGTTTTTCGCATTAAGTGGTTTTTCACTATATAAAACGATTTGATCATTTTCTGATAGACCATCGAGTACTTGAACATCACCCTCTAAATTAGAGCGACCTAGTTTAATTTCAATAAATTGTAGTTTTTGATCTGTCACTTTCCAGACACCGACTTGGTTATTGATGCGGTGAATAGCAGCATTTGGAATAGCAAGGCTGCGAGACAGTGGTGCTAATTTAATTGTCACTTCTGCTAATTCACCTAAAGGGGGTAGAGGGTTAGGTTGTTGACTAAAGACTACTTTGGCTAAGATTTCTTCGGTAATAACATCTGCACGAGGCTCTACCCATAAGACTTGACCTGAAAGCGTGTTACTTTGACGCGAACGTAAATGAATTTGTGCAGGTAAACCTGAGGCTAAGCCAATCGCACTAGATTGATCGAAGCGTGTATTCAACCAAATAGACTTCGGGTCTACAATTTCCAATACGGTTTGCCCTGCAACTACAGTAGAGCCAGGTTCTGCATAACGGGCTGTGACTATACCTGGTGCTGTTGCCATTAAATTTAAATTGTCGCGCTGGGCTTGTAGTGTATTGAGGTCTGCACGAGCTTTATTAAGTTCTTGTTGCATTGAGCCAAGTGCTGTTGTAGCGAGATCAAGCTCCTGCTGCTTAATCGCGAGTGACTCTTGACTGGTGGCATTGATTTTGGTGAGTTGCTGATAGCGTTGAACTTGTTGCTGTGCAAACTTTTGACGAATTTGAATATCTTGTTGCTGAGAGATGATTTTTTGGATAATGGCACGTTGTGCAAGTGTTTTTTCTTCCAAATCGACTGGATCCATTTCTCCCAAGAGCTGTCCAGTTTGTACAGCATCGCCAATATCGACTTGAAGGTTTTTAAGACGACCTGCCGCTGTGGGACCAATTTTGTAATTATGACGAGCTTCAACAGTCGCTATACCAAACAGACTAGGCTGAATAGATTTATACTTAACCTGTGTCAGACTGACCTTGACTGGTGCAAAAGGTCCTGTACGCAATAGGACATAAACCAAAAATAAGATTAATGTAATAAGCACTACAAGAACGGAAAGAGCCCTCTTTCCTAATAGAAATGTTTGCATCTGTATTTTGCTTATCTTATCTAATTAAGAATAATATAATCTATTTCTAAGTATTATATAAAACAATTCCTTCCCCAAAAAGGATTGTAGCAACCTCTCTAGTGAACACACTTTATCAAGCTATCCGATAATCCTTAATGTAAGCGTCCGCTGAACCCCATGCCTATTTTTTAATTTGAGTTGGATTTCCAGCGGTGCGGCAGCAATTCTTCTATTTGGCTCACTTTATGTGTCGGCAACCTTTTCAGCACATTACTTAAATAGGCATACGGATCCAACCCATTCAGCTTTGCTGACTGGATTAAAGTCATGATATTTGCCGCTCGCTGTCCACTGCGCAGCGAACCTGCAAACAACCAGTTCTTACGGCCCAATGCCCAGGGACGCATTGAGTTCTCTGCCCAGTTATTGTCAATGGGTAGATTGCCATCATCCAGATAGCGGCTTAAGGCTGGCCAACGCTTCAGACTGTAATTGATGGCCTTGGCGGTTGGAGAACTCGATGGCACCGTCAGATAATGTTGGTTGAGCCATTCATACAGTTGTTGCATCACCGGTTGGCTGTGCTGTTGTCGGTATTCGCGGCGGTGTTCTGCTGTACTATCGGTCTTTTTCCTGAGTTCTGCTTCTATCGCATACAGTTTCTGAATCAGCACTAATGCCTGTTCAGCGATCTGACTTTTCCCAGTCACATGTAGCTCATGGAATTTACGACGTGCATGCGCCATGCAGCCCACCTCTATGACCTGGCCTGATTTAAAGCGTGCTTTATAACCACTGTAATCATCACAGACTAGATAGCCCTGCCAGCCTTTCAAGAACTCTTCTGCATGCTGGCCTGAACGACTATCCTGAAAGTCATAGATCACCGCTTGAACTGGATTGTACTGTGTAGTGGCATAGGCCCAGACATAACCTTTCTTCGGTTTTTTCTCATCATCACCCATCCGCATGATGGTGACCGGTGTTTCATCCGCATGCAGCACCTGCTGTTGTAGTACCACCTGTTTTAAGGCATTGGCCAGAGGTTCCAGTTCTACACCGCAGCGACCAATCCAGTCAGATAAAGTAGATCTGGACAGATCAATGCCCGCCCGCTGATAGATCAGGCGCTGACGGTACAGCGGCAAATGATCGGCATACTTCGATACCAACACATGGCTGAGCAATTCAGGTGAAGCAATGCCTTTATCAATCACATAGGCAGGCATCGCTTGCTGAGTCAGAGTGTCGCACTGATCACAGACCCATTTGCCACGGACATGCTGTTCCTTGTAGAACTGTGCCGGTCTGAAATGCAGTTTTTCACTGATATCTTCGCCGATACGACGTAACTGGCAGCCACAACTGCATTGGGTTGATGCAGGTTCATGCTCAATACGGATGGTGTGTAGATGATCGGGTAGCAGTCGACGTTTAGGTTTGTTGACTGTGGCTTTCTCTGTCGCTGCATCGGTTTTATCTGCATTTAATCGTTCTAATTCTAGATCAACAGCGGCAATATCTTCTTCGACCGCTTCATCCCAGAGATGGATTTGTTTTGCGGTGAGATGTTCGTTTTTACTGCCGAATTTGTGCTTTTTAAACAGCGCCAGTTCATGCTCGTATTTTTGGTTGAGAATAGAAAGATGTTGAACTTGAGCATCTAATTGCTGATTGGATACTTCAAGATGCTGAACTTTGGTATCTAATTGTTGGTTTGATTTTTCTAATTCTTGATTTGATTGTGCCAGAGACTGATGCTGCATTGCCAACTGTCTGGTAAATTCCAGCAGTTGTTCATGGGTCAGTTGGCTTAAATCAGGCAGCGTATTCATGACCGCAGTATGCCTGAGGTCATGAGAAGAATGAAATACAACATTTGGAGAATAGCAGAATGGATCAAGCTAGTTTAGAGCATTGTGACCACTTGCTGTCGTCCAATGCGCTGCCAAGGCAAACCCTGGATCAGTGCCTGTAACTGTTCTGGACTGAGTGCCAGGGTTTCACCCTGGTGAACTTTAGCCCAGTGAAATTTTCCCTGTTCCAACCGCCGGGCACACAGCCAGATGCCCAGTCCATCATGTACCAGCACTTTCATGCGATGGCCACGTTTATTACAGAACAGGTAAGCACAATGCGGTTTAATGTAGCCAAAGGCTCTCACCACCTGAGCC
>NZ_JBWKMK010000033.1:0-1145 GCF_056431365.1 Acinetobacter seohaensis | reverse complement strand
ATCAGCCGTCGGGCAAGCCCTTTGGGCTGATGGTGAACGTTGAGTGAGTTTCGGCAATACTCACCCTAAGAGCCTGCAAAAACTGCTTGCTCTTAAAGTATTGCCGAATACCAATTTTGGGCTGACGGAGCCACGCATCGGTCGTCCACGACAGTAGGTAATTGTGCTTTCCTACATAGGCTGAGATTACGATTCACACACCGCATCGACACGTTCTCAAACCGATCAGATCGCTTATCTCTGTGAGGGTTTCCCCAACATACAATTTAAAGCATCCCTGAACTACTCATCACGTTGTTGCTTTGTCGATTTCCCCTAGTAGCAACTCTTGCCTTAGATATTTCTTATATGCCTCTAAAACAATCGCTGTGGTGCGCTAGCGTCGCTTAATTCCATCCACCCACACCACATGCCTAAACGTATAAAACGGACACGCAGAAGCGGGCAAAGCTCGATCTAGGATACTTATTTGATGATTTAAAACACGTATTAACGAAGACTTATCATATTAGGTCTTGAACTAAACATTGTTTCTTGTGAAAATAGAGTTCAGGTACAAGNTTTTTTTTTTTCCGTGTTTTATCTCAACTTTAATAACCGGTTTAAAAATACTGCCAATTTTTTCGGTTGTTCCTGGTAAGTTTCTGGTGGTGTTTCCACCTGTTCCCAAGCTTGTTTTTTCTGCTCACCAAAACTGCTCACATCCTGTTTAGATACAGTTTCCTCTGTTTCGGGTATTTCTGTTTTTGCCTTGTGTTCTATCAGTAATTTGAAATCATCAAAATCACGTCTAACGCTTGATATCTCTTGTTTCAGGAATGCTTTATCCTGTTTCAGTTCCTCGATCTGTAAACGCAGTTCACGCACTAAATCATCATTGTTCACTGAAACAGTAGAATTACTGTCTACAGAAACAGTTTTTTTGCTAGGACTACCAAATAATCGGATCATATCTTGAGGATCAATCATCTGTACGCCTGATTCACTTAATTGAGGAGTTAGCTCACCTCTTTTAATGGCTTTATAAATTGTCGTTCTACCGATATTAAATTTCTTTGATGCTTCAAGAATGGTCAATACAGACATCATTTTTCCCAAGCTAATTTTTAACTAACAACAGTATATTTCAAAAAATTATATAAAAT
>NZ_JBWKMK010000032.1:0-27942 GCF_056431365.1 Acinetobacter seohaensis | reverse complement strand
GCAAGAGATGCGATGGATGTCTGATTATTTGTAGTCATAAATTTAAGTCCCCACTTGTTTCTAAGTGGGGACTAAATTAAGGCTTATAGGATGAATTCAGAAGGTGTGTTCAGCGGACGCTTACGCTCCATCGACCTCACGACCTGAATATTCGCACAACACTACAAAAGTTACAGCCAATATCTCCATCACAATCGTTGTTTTCAATACCCATGACCAAGGAAAATGCAGCAACCACACCCAAGCAATAAAAAGCAGTGCAACCGTGAGTAAAATATTACTGAGCTGTCCCAAGATTTTTAATGACCTACTCCGAGCCGTTCAGAGCTCAAAGTTTTTTCCTACAAATTTAATCACTTAAGATGACTCTAAGGTTATTTAAAAGACTTAAATGTTTGAATTTTTTATTTTGTACCTTATACACAGGGCTAGGATTAGCGAACTCATTAGAGATAAATTCTGGAGTTGTAATAGCCCTTGCCAAATTTTTCGAGCAAAAGTCTTTGTCCAAATAACGCAATGTAAATAAAAAGGACTCTATATTAGGTGTTACTGCAATCCATTTTCTATTTAAGTTATTTGCCGCATTCAAGCAGACGCTATCAAAGCTGCAAGCATCCAATATTAGGGAATCTTCATTGGTACTGGATTTAATAATAACCTCATAGGCTTTTTGCAGATTTTTAATTTGGTATGTTGAGTTTTTTGCTGATGCTAAGTCCCAATAGTCTGTATATCTAACACCGGTATCACTTTTAACATAATCTTTTAAACGTGGATTGCCTGTTCTGGACCAATGAATAAGACCCTGTTGATCAAGTTCATCCATTTTTTCTGGAGAAAAACGCCAGTGCTTACCTTCGGGTGGATTCATATCCCTCCATTGCCTACCAGTTTCACCATGTTTTCGCACACCAGGAACATGTAAAGGCATAAGTCTAAATTGCCCCAGTGCATCCACATGAGGAAACTTTTTAGCTAAATTATCATCTGTGATTGTCTGGATCACATCATTCCAAATAAAGTTATCTGTTTTAGTATAAAAAAGGATTACCTCATGAGCTGTTTTAGTAAAGCCTTTTGATGCTTTAAATGAAGAATTATGGGTTTTTAGTAAAATTTGATTCACACACCTAGCTTCGCCAAAAACTTTATCTAATATTACTTGGAATTCACTCATTAGATGAAGGTTGGAAACATGTACATATAAACTACCTTTATCAGTAAGTAATTGTCTCAATAATTCAAAATATTGACGGTAATGTTTAAGTACAGAATCTTTGTTTTTAAAGAGCCCCACAAAAATAAAAAAATCGATCTCTGGTTTTATAATAATCAAATCAAACTCTTTAGATTGTGAAACAAGTGTATGTAAAGAGTTTATTTCATTCCCAACAATGATATCAAAGTCATTGATTTCATATTTTATTTTTTCAAAATCTTTATCAGAAATACCCGTGTTGCTATTTTCAAAGAAATGGCTAAAAGAAGGGAATGCAACAAACTCATCCATTGAAGTGTCTCAAAAAAAATAGCTATTTGTACGGATTATATGATTGACAACCTTCATAAAACAAGTTAATTTTTTTGGTAACCATATTGGTTACCAAAAAAATGGTTTAAAAAAAAGAGCTTTAAAAACTCTTTTTCCCATTTATTACGATCATAAGAATATGAGGCAATAAACTACGCCACTTGGTAGGTTAGCGTAGGGATTTTTTCATAGTAGATATCGAAAGTAAAGTTATCTATATCCTCATTGTCTCTAGTTCTTGTGATCCTTGACTTTACAAGGATAAATTTATGCCAAATGTGTATATAGCCCACAATAACTTAGACTTGATGTACCGAGAGGAAAAAATCCGGAAGGGTTTTCAGAAAGAGGTCATTAAATCTGTTTTACAGAAGCTTTATGATTTTATGAGTTACGATTCTGGAAATTCATCGAACAAGATGATCACTCATTTTGGATTGAATGAATATTCTAGTCATTCTGCACATCAAGAGAAATTAGAGAAGTGGCTTCAACAAGAAATTTCAGAAGTTTACCTGCATGAGATAAGTCAGGAAGAAGTCGTTGAGATTTTATGGAAGAAAATTCTCGACATCATTAGCCATTAATTTTTATAGGGACTGTACTAAGTTAATCTAGTACAGTCCCTATATTAAAACTAATTTATAACTAAATTAGTTTCAAATTGATTTTTATTTAGTTTCACTCTTCCTTTAACTTCTTCAAAGCAAATCTGATAATTCCATTATGCGTTTGTCCATACTTTTCAGCCAACTCAGTGAGTAACTGATACTCATATTCGTTCATTGGAATTGTATGCGTCTTAAATTTTCTAGGTGCTTTCGGATCTAGTTTTTGAGTAGTTTCCTCGTTAGCACCATTGATGAAAGCTTCCATGTCAGGAGAAGGTTTTGCTAATTCTCTTTTCTTAATCATGCTAAAAGCTCCTTCATAAAAGCCTCAAACTCGTCTATTGCTTTTGGGTTATTGGATTCAACAACACCTTTACCTTCAGCAGTGACATCACGATAAACCTTGCGATCATGGATCACGGATGACAATGCTGTGAACAATGGGAAGTCAGCGAGATAATCGTTCGCTTGCTGTACTTCAGACACTGATGGATTTGTTGGAGCCAATGTTAGTAGTCCAAATGGCTTCAGTTCCTCATTAAAGGACTTCGCCTGATCAATCACTTCTGATAGATGAGGTAGAGTATCCAAGTCGAATTGGGATGGCCTAAATGGCACTACCAGGTAATGAGCTGTTAACATTGCTGTTCTCAGCTCTTTACTATCGTGACCTGCAACATCAACAACAACATAGTCATAACGACTATCCAAATCTTTCAAAGTGTTTTTGATATCGCCATAGCGTTGTACACAATGCACTTTAGGTAAGTCAGTATCATCTCTGTCTTTAACCCAGTTAGCTGAACTTTGCTGAGGATCAGCATCAACTAAAACGATGTCTTTGTTATGTTTAGCAAGATATGCTGCAATGTTGATGGCTATTGTTGATTTACCGCATCCACCTTTTTGACTACCAATTAAGATGATCATTTTACTTGTAATTTGTAACTAATTTGAATCCAATATAGTTATGTTTTAGTTTGATGTAAATGCTGACTTAAGATGCTTTCATCTATGGATTCATCATAAGTCTACGTTTTCCCACCCATATTAGGGTTGTCTCTATTTATCTTTGCTTATCACTGTAAATGGCTACTCGTAAAACAAGAAATTCTCTTAAATTTTTAAACAATAAGCTTTTTATTTTTAATATTTTTAATATTTTTATTTTTAAGACCTCTTTAAGCCTTATATAGCAAGTGTTTCAGAGCTCATAAGTCTACATTTTCCCACCTTTAAGTCTACATTTTCCCACCCATTAGTCTACATTTTCCCACCCATTAGTCTACATTTTCCCACCTTTAAGTCTACATTTTCCCACCTTGTGCCTACACTGTTTGTTGGTGTATGCTAATTGGGTTGTTACATGGGGAAGTCTCGGTGAAAAATGAACTCGTAGTTAAGGATAATGCGTTAATCAATGCCAGCTATAATTTGGATACAACAGAACAACGGCTGATTCTCCTAGCAATTGTGCAGGCAAGAGAATTAAGCAAGAATGTGGACGCTAATAGCACGTTAGAGGTTCATGCTCATCATTATATGAAGCAGTTTAATGTGGATAAGCACGCTGCCTATGAGGGGCTTAAAAACGCAGCCAGCAACCTATTTGAGCGCAAATTCAGTTACAAGGGCATCCATGAGGGGACTCAGCAGGAAAAGATCGTGAAATCACGTTGGGTTTCCAAAATAGCCTATGTTGATTCTGCAGGTATCGTAGAACTCAGTTTTGCGCCTGACGTTATTCCACTGATTACCCAGCTCGAGAAGTCATTCACTGCTTATGAACTGAAGCAAATTAGCTCTCTTACAAGTAAGTATGCGATTCGCCTTTACGAGTTACTGATCCAATGGCGTAGTGTTGGAAAGACACCTATGTTTGATATTGATGACTTTCGATTCAAACTCGGGTTAGCTGAAGGTGAATATGCAAAGATGGCGAACTTTAAGGTTCGAGTACTAGACATAGCATTAAACCAAATCAATGACCAGACGGATATCAAAGCTTCTTACGAACAACACAAAGTAGGGCGTACGATCAGTGGTTTCTCGTTTACATTCACTGCTAAGCACCAACCTAAGGAAGTTACTCATACGAAGCCTAAGAAGCTCTCAGATAAGCAAATTCAGTTCTTTGCCAACAAGCTAGCTCACCATGACCCATTTGCAAGCCAAAAAGCTGCAAGAGGGGAAAGCTATGCTGATCTAGAGAAAAGGCTTGTGACTGAACTACAAGATCCCGAGGTTGTCAGAAAGTATGCTGATGTCCTCAAAGAGTTAGGTCTTGATGTATAAATTGCAACTAGATTAGTTGTTATATACAACTAATATAGTTTTGTAATAACTGTGATTTGATTGCAAAAAATTAAGCAGCAGATAATTCATCCGCTAACTGTTCTGCCTGTTCAAGTACAGTCTCTGTCGCCAGTAAAGCCATATCAGGTGGGTAGCCATACTTCTTGAGTAAGCGCTTCACAATGACTCTCAGCTTCGCCCTGGCAGCTTCTTTGATGGTCCAATCCAAAGTTACATTCTTACGAATAGACTCAGTCAGAACAACAGCAAGTTCGCGCAGGATCTCCTTCTGCATTAACTCTCTAGCACTGTCATTGTCTGCAACTGCTGAATAGAACGCATATTCATATTCAGTCAGGTTGAGTTCCTCTGCCATTTTGTCTGATTCTTGGATTGCCTTAGCTAACTTGATGAGTTCATCAATCACTTCGGCTGCAGTCAGTACCTTGTTCTGATAACCCTTGATCGCAGAGCTCAGCATATCCATGAGCTTTTTACCTTGGGTGACACTACGCTGCTCTCGCATCTTGATCTCATCGCCTAAGAGCTTCTTGAGGGTCTCTAGTGCAATGTTCTTGTGCTTATAGCCTTTCATCTCCTGCATGAACTCATCAGAGAGAATGGAGATGTCTGGCTTCTGGATTCCTGCTGCATCAAAGATGTCCACCACCTGTTCAGTAACGAGAGCCTGGTCAATGGTTTGTTTGACCTTGGCTTCCAGTTCAGCATTGCTCAGGCCTGAGATTTTGCCTGAACCATCACTAAACTTGGCCAGTCGTGCTTTTACAGCCTGGAAGAATGCAACCACTGGCGCTGCTTCCATCGCATTTGGATGAGGTACAGCTAATGCAAATGCCTGTGACATGGCTGATACTGCATTGAGAAATCGGGTCTTACCTTCGCCCTGATCTACACCAAGGATGTGTTCCTCAGCTTCAAGGATGATGTTGAGCTTTCGAGAGGTATCGGTTGTGAAGTATTCCTGATAATTAAAGCCATGCATAATGCCATCAAGCACTTCAAGCTTCTCTTGCAGGATGGTTGCAGCTTCGTCTTGCACTAATGCAGGATCACCCTTACCACCTGCCTCAGAGTAGAAGGACAGAGCCTCTTTCAGATCTGATGCAATACCGAGGTAATCTACGACCAGACCACCAATCTTGTCTTTATAGACACGGTTTACTCGTGCAATGGCTTGCATGAGGTTATGACCTTTCATTGGCTTGTCGATGTAGAGCGTGTGCATACTCGGCGCATCGAAACCAGTCAACCACATATCACGCACAATCACGAGCTTCAGCTTGTCATCATTGTCCTTCATACGATTAGCCAGAATTTGACGCTGCTGCTTGGTCGTATGGTGCTTGGCAATCTCCTCACCATCAGAAGCAGATGAGGTCATCACCACCTTGATTACACCATCATGCAAGTCATCACTATGCCATTCTGGTTTGATTGCTACAATCTCGTTATAGAGGTCTACCGCAATCCTACGAGACATGCTGACGATCATGCCTTTACCTTGGTTTGCATTGGCTTTTAGACGCTGCTCAAAGTGTTCTACGATGTCTTTGGCAATCGCTTTGACACGTTCTTTACTACCAATGAGTCCTTCGACTCTTGCCCACTTTGCCCGTTCTTTTTGTGTCTGGTTTAAGTCGTCTTCACTAAACTGATCGTCAAAGTCTTCGATCAGCTCTTTGCCTTCCTCACTAATGGCAATCTTGGCGAGTCGGCTTTCATAGAAGATACGAACAGTGGCGCCATCCTCTACCGCCTGAGAGATGTCATAGATGTCGACATAGTTACCAAAGACTGCAGGCGTGTTGACGTCAGTCTTCTCAATTGGTGTTCCTGTGAAGCCAAGGTAAGTGGCATTCGGTAAAGCATCACGCATGTACTTGGCAAAACCATAGACAGTCCGCTTACCGACAACCTTGCCATTCTCGTCTTTGACATCGACCTCTTTTGCATTGAAACCATACTGTGAACGATGTGCCTCATCTGCAATCACCACAATGTTGGTTCGGTCTGAGAGCTGCTCATAGACACTGCCACCATCATCAGGTTGGAACTTCTGGATAGTGGTGAAGATCACCCCACCTGAACCCACCTTAAGCAGCTCTTTGAGCTCATCTCTATTCTCTGCTTGCTTCGGTGTTTGTCTGAGTAGTTGGCTTGATGCTGCAAAGGTTCCAAAGAGCTGATCATCCAAATCATTACGGTCTGTAATCACAACAACAGTTGGATTATCCAAAGCCAAGACAATCTTACCTGTATAGAAAACCATGGACAGAGACTTACCTGAGCCTTGTGTGTGCCACACAACACCTGCCTTCTTGTCACCTACTGCTTGTTGCTGGACCAGCTCCAGCTTGCTTCTACCTTGCTGTTGCATTGCGACTTCTGCAGATTTCGAGTCCGAGTTCACTGCAGACGCACGAATAGTCGAGAGGACTGCTGCATTCACTGCATAGTACTGGTGATAAGCAGCCATCTTCTTGATGGTCTTAATAGTGATCAGGCCATTGGCATCTTCTTGTTTGTTGGATTCAAACACAATGAAGTGCCTGATCATGTCCAGTAAAGTCACTGGATTGAGTAAACCATGAATTAAGACTTCTAGCTGTGCCTGTGTATTCTTTGCTTTGGTTTGACCATTAGAAGTCTTCCAAGCCATGTAACGACTCAGGTCTGCTGATACAGTGCCTGCTTTCGCCTCTAAACCATCAGAGATAACATTGAAGGCATTGAAGGTGAACAGTGATGGGATCTGGCTTTGGTAGGTCTGGATCTGCTTATATGCGCCTTCTACAGTGGCATTCTCGTCTGTGGCATTTTTAAGCTCAATGACCACTAAAGGTAAGCCATTCACATAGATGATAATGTCAGGTCGTCTTGTCCAACGATCTTCTTTGATGGTGACTTGGTTTACGACAAGGAATTCGTTATTGCTTGGATTATTGAAGTCAACAAGCCAGGCATATTCACCTTGGGTGTTACCATCCTTGCTCACTTCAATGTTGATGCCTTCAGTGAGCAAACGATGGAATGCCTGGTTGTTGCTGAGCATATCTGGGGAATGCAGATTAGTGACTTGCTTCAGCGCCTCAATGCACTTGTCTTCATTCAAATGAGGATTGAGACGTTGCAAGGCCTCCAGTACTTTGGCTTCCAAAATGACCTGCTTATAGCTTCGTAGAGGGTTGCTTCCCTTGGATTCAATTTCAGGTCCATACACATAGGTATAGCCCATTCCCTCTAGTTGCTCTATCGCCATCAGCTCGATGTCTGATTCAGTCATCTTAGTCACTTGAATACTTCCCCCTAAATTTGTCCATAAAGCCAGGACTCATTAATTGTTATCTGATGTAAAGTTGAGAAACCTTATTCATCGTCCTGCACGTTATAGCCATACTTCTGCACAGCATCCTCAATAGATCCCTCAAACTTATGGCAAGCATAGAGGTAGAGTTCAGCATCAACCATTAGAACACCTGGTACACCTAAACCATCATTGAGTGGAATCAGAGTCTTTTGTGAGCCGATCTGAACTGTTGGTCGTTTGTATGAACAATTCACAGTGACTTTATGTGGCGATCTGTTCCAGTCAATTTTCTTGGCTTCCCACTCACGGCTCCCACCTAGCAAGGTCACTTGAATCTTGGATTCTGTCGCTGTCTTGTTCAGTTGTTTGTAAGAGACAAACTTGGCGACTGAACAAGGAGAGTGATAACAAGTTTCTATGACTTTACCTTTTTGTATACCGCTATGATTGAATTTAGCTGGTGCTGCTTGGACAGTGGCAGCAAAGCCAACTACAGCAATCAAGCCAAATCCCATTTGAGTCATGCGCTTTATCATTCTGTTTCCCTCTAATTTTCTTCTACTTAATCCATCGGCACAGCGATCTTATGAATCTTCCAACTTAAGCCATCACGAACCATGAGCACTTTGACTTCTTTGGATTGATTCTGATCTTTAATCACCACCTCAAAATCATTTAGGGACGTATAGCCCGCTTCATATTCTGGCTTAGGTTCTTCTTTTTCTTGGTTTGATGAATCTTGACCACCCATTGACTGCTCTGCTGAGTCTTTTAAGTCTTTACCTTGTAGCATCAAGGTCATACCTTCTGGTGTGACCAAACCATCAATCATCTTATCGACCATGGTTGATGCGAGCATTGCACCTAGTGCTGCAAAACCATCATCTTTTTGGTTTGCCATCTCTTTCATCATCATGGCATTCATTTGGTCTTTGAAGCTCTGACGAACGCTTGGATAGTCGATGTACTTCGATACTGTATCGCTATCACCTGCCTGCGCTGCTTTCTTGATGTTATTGAGTGCAATGTATGGTGTTGCATACAGGTAGCCACAGATCATGACTACGATTGCTATGATTGCCCCTATCAGCTTCTTATTCATGTTTACCCCTGGATGTAAAAAAGGTGAAGCCATCAAATGACTTCACCTCAAATGTTATGCAACTTCTTCTGTTTGATATTGGATTCTCACTTCACCGCTCATTAGCTTAGGAAGAAGCGTGTCTCGCAGTTTTTCTAGTGTTTGGATTTGCGCTAAATTGGCCCTTATCTTATTAAACAGGTCAGAAAATTGTTCTTCCTTCTTAACAAAATCAGCATCATTCAAAGGTAATTTCAGCTCGATCGCTTCGGCATCTTCGACTGCGACATATTCTTGGACGCTCTGTCTAGCTTTACTGCTGTAAAGGTCTTGAAAATATTGTGATCGAAGCAAGAAGTATAGGAATGCTGTATTAGTAAGGTTAGGTTTAAGTACTAACATATTATAGTGTACAGCCATAGGCATATCCCTTTTACCTAAGACAGCCACTATGCCCAACGTTCCTATGCGAGATATTAGAACATCACCTACTTCAGGCTTCCAAGCTTTATGAACTCGTTCATACTCTTCCTGAGAGATAAATGAGATTCCTTGTAAGTCGATTTGTCCATTCTTTAAATTTCTGACATTAAGGAAAGGAATACCACTCTCTAGTCTTTTAGGTTGGTAGTTCGTTCCTGGCTTTATCTGTTTAACAATATCTTTCACTTGGACAGTAAGCCAATCCTCTTTCGCTTCCTCAATAAACCATTGCCGAAACAGTGTTTCAGCCATGGCTTCCAAGGTCTTATTCTGACGATGCAGTAAGTCAATCTTGTCATCTAATGATGAAAGGACTGAAGCTATAGCTTTTTGTTCGGGAAGAGGGGGATAGCTTATCTCAAGCTCGTTCAACTGATCTTTTGACACATTCGGGAAAGTTGATCCTGATGCTGAAGCCAACATAGTATCAAGATAGTAATCGAGAATTGCTTTTACAAAGTAACGATATTCTTCCCCATGCTTGTGTCTAATAGCAGCTAGACCACGACCAATTGCATAGTCTTTATCAGCCCAATTCATTCGCCCTGTGGTTGAACCACGAACGCAGAACAATATGTCATTAACTTTGCTAAATCTCTTAGAATCAGTAGAAAATTGGACAGCTTTAGGATACCTAATAGTGAATTCAGTTGGGCCATTTAATAAAGGCTCCCCTAAACCATTGGTATTGACTGATTCACCTGTTGGTGATTGCCCCATTACAATATCAGCAATATCTCCAAGTTTTCCGCTTAGCCACCCACTCATACAGTCACCTTCGCCAAGTTCTCAGCAATGGCTTGGTTTAGCTTCGCTTCCTCTGCAAGCTGCGCCTCAAACTCCGCTTTTAGACTGGTGAAGCGTTCCTTAAAGTCGAACTCATCTTCATCATCAGCTAAACCAACATAACGACCTGGAGTGAGTACATAGTCAAGCTCAGCCACTTTATCTAAGGTTACAGATGCACAGAAGCCTGCAACGTCTTCATACTCACCATCTTGGTTTCGCCAATTGTGGTAAGTGTCAGTAATCAGCTTAATGTCTTCATCAGACAATACTTTGGTTCTTCGGTTAATCAGATGCCCTAGGTTACGAGCATCAATGAATAGGATTTCATTGCTACGATCTTTGTACTTGGTTGAACCAACACGGTCACGACGCATAAACCATAAGGCTGCAGGAATCTGGGTATTCAGGAATAGCTTGGCAGGTAGATTTACAATACAGTCGATGACATTGGCTTCTGAAACCAAGGCTTTACGAATTTCACCCTCACCACTGGTTTTAGAGGTTAAAGCACCTTTAGCAAGTACTACACCTGCCTGACCTTTAGGACTCATGTGATACAAGAAGTGTTGCATCCATGCGAAGTTAGCATTACCTGCAGGTGGTACACCCAATGACCAACGAGCATCTTCCTTAAGTAAATCACCACTCCAATCAGAAACGTTGAATGGTGGATTGGCAATGATGTAATCCGCTTTTAGGTCTTTGTGTGCATCATTCAGGAATGAACCCTCAGAGTTCCATTTCACATGCTCTGAGTTAATGCCACGAATGGCTAAGTTCATCTTAGCGAGTCGCCAAGTCGTTTGGTTACTCTCTTGTCCATAGATGGAGATGTCATCCACTAAGCCCTGATGAGACTCTACAAACTTCTCAGACTGAACAAACATACCCCCTGAACCACAGCAAGGATCGAATACACGTCCTTTGTATGGTTCAAGCATATTGACCAACAGACTGACAATGGATTTAGGCGTGTAGAACTGTCCACCTTGTTTACCTTCAGCTAAAGCGAACTCACCAAGGAAGTACTCAAATACATGGCCTAGAACGTCAGCAGAGCGAGATTTCGCATCGCCTAGTGCAATGTTACCAATCAGGTCAATCAGCTCTCCTAGGCTCGTAGGATCGAGATTCTGACGTGCATAAACCTTAGGAAGTACACCCTTCAACTGTGGGTTGTCATTCTCAATGGCTTCCATTGCATCATCGACTAACTTGCCAATGTTAGGTTGTTTGGCTTGGTTTAACAGGAATGACCAACGTGCATTCTCAGGAACAAAGAAGACGTTGTATGCAGTGTATTCATCACGGTCTTCAGGGTCAGCTCCTGCAAACTCTCCCTCACCTTCTACGAGTAAGTTGTAGTGAGCTTCAAAAGTGTCGCTGATATATTTGAGGAAGATCAAACCAAGAACAACATGCTTGTACTCTGCAGCGTCAATGTTCTTACGAAGTTTGTCTGCTGTTTTCCACAATACGACTTCTAACGGTTCTTGCTTGGCTTCTTTCTTGGGAGCGCGGGCCATGGATTTACTCTTGATTAAAAATAACTGACTGTTTTCTTGCAGGTAAAGCATATTAGCTGAAAAGAGAGCAGAGGGTAAATGAATCGCTGGCATTACTGCTGTGCTGAAGAGAGATTACTCTGGGCAGGCAATACAAAATCTCTGAAACATTATAAAAATCTTCATTTTTTAAACCGAACCAACTTTTTTTTTCCAAAACCCAACTATCGGAGAAGTCATTTTTTTAAATACATTACAGTCGGGAGAAATTTTACAAGTTTGATCTACTGATTTCTCTATGATAAAAAATGAAAATTCGTTTGAGTTATTTCAAAAGAACTTTGTTTTTGAAGAACAAAAAACAAAACAAAGAGATCTTGCTGATGCACTTAACACTTTTCGTTCATCTATTTCAGATGTCTGTCTACTATGGACGAGTAAAGTAGCACTGGCGGGTGAAAAACCAACAATGCTTCAGAAAAATCATGGGAATTTTTCACAATTTGCTTATATGAGAATGGCATCTGACTTTAAAGTCGGTGTCTTGGTGATTGACATCGATCGCCGAATCGCGGATTCGATAGAAGTAATGATCTATAGTACACCAAATGCACCAGTTCCTAACTTGATCATCAAAAATCCGGCAAACGGACATGTTCAGCTCATTTATTGCTTAAAAAACTGGCTATGCATTGATGTCAAAAATAGTAAAGGCAATTACAGCAAAAAGGCACATGTATTCTATAAGGCCCTGAAACAGCATTTAAATATGATTTTCGGCGGAGATGATTGTTATCATAATTATGTTGCCAAGAATCCGTTCTGTACACAGCGATGGGATGTGGTAGGTATGCGTTCTAGTTCTTATGAAATGTATGAGCTAGCTCGTATCAGTCAATTCCAAGTAACAAATACCACGTTCATTGAAAGATTACAGAAAAAAACAACGGCTCAAACCACAGCAGAAGATGCAAATTTACTTACAGTACTGGCAGGAAAAAGAAATAATTTTTTATTCAATACAGTGCGTAAATCTGCGTATGGATTATACAAGAAGAATGCACAGGCGTGGACTGATGCCCAATTTGAGAGAGTTATTCATGATTTTGCATGTGAACTAAACGCATCAAAATGTCATCCACCGCTTTCGAAGGCAGAGGTTATGACAATTTGTTGTAGCATTATAAAATTTTGCTATGAAAAACTCGGAAAATACGAAAAGTTCACGCAGTCAGAACTAAGTGAACTTGCATCAAAATGTGGAAAAAAGGGCGGCAAGGCCAAAGGTAAAAAATACGCACAGCAACGCACCGAGGCCCGGAAATTAGCAAAACGTGGCAAGAAAGCCGCAGATATTGCTAAACTTACAGGTCTGTCTCTCAGCGCTGTTTATAACGCAATTAAGCCAGAAAAACAGCATAAAACGTCTTCAAAAATCAATACAAATAATTTAGATGAAAACTGTTAAATATTATTTATTTAACCTCATATTTTTCCAAATAGCTATCAGTGTAGTGGTGCTCTTAGAGAAAGAATTGCGTAGCAATTATCATCTAGGGATAGAGTAATACGTGGTCTAAGATTTGTTCAGTTTTAAAATAAAAAAACTAACCTCTGTTTATATGCCAACAGAAAGTTATTGCTTTTGCCTCCTCAAACAACTCAACTTTTTGTGTTGCTCGATGCGATTCATTACAAGATCAAAGATGAGGGGCGTTATGTCAACAAAGCCGTTTATACCGTACTGGGATTAAATACCGAGGGCCACAAAGAACTGCTGGGGCTATCTATCAGAAAGCGAAGGTGCCAATTACTGGCTCAGCGTACTCACAGATTTGCAGAACCGTGGCATCCAGGACATTCTGATTGCCTGTGTGGATGGACTTAAAGGTTTCCCTGAAGCGATTGCTGCGATCTTTCCACAGACAGAGGTTCAGCTTTGTATCATCCACCAGATCCGCAATAGCTTACGTTATGTGGCGAGTAAGGATCAAAAAGCCTTTATGGCTGATCTGAAACCTGTTTACCGGGCAGACACCAAGCAAGCAGCTGAAATGGCGCTGGATGAACTGGAAGCCAAATGGGGTGATAAATACGAAAAAGTCATTCGCTCATGGCGTGAAAAATGGCATTTACTCAGTGCCTATTTCAAATATCCAAAAGCGGTTAGAAAACCAATTTACACCACCAATGCAGTTGAGGCAGTACATCGTCAATTCAGGAAACTGACCAAAACCAAGGGGGCTTTCCCGAATGAAAATAGCCTGCTGAAATTGCTCTATATTGGGATTCAACAGGCTTCTGAAAAATGGACAATGTCGGTGACAAACTGGGGGCAAACCATCACACAGTTATCGATTGATTTTGAAGGCAGACGCTTGCGGAGCAGTTCTCCTCATATAATTAAGCTCTAGCCAATTTGACTGACACAGAATTTTGAAAGCTCTCGAATTATTCGTGCTAACACTAAAGATACTTTAATATCAATGGTATAAAACTTAATTTTTAATCTTTTAATTAAAAAGACATCAAATCTGGCGTTACACAGCAAAAAAAATTTCAATACATGCTGAAATTGCTTTTTTAGTCGTTCAATACATACCCAAATTATTTTCAATACATACTTATTTTGACATTTTCTACCAAACATTACCCAGTAAAAATCAAAAGCATCTAGGGATTGGTCGTTTAAGGAATCCATCTAAAAAAATAATTCAACAATCGTAAAGCTTTGTGCTTGTTTTTTTAAGTTTATTAAAGTCAATAATTTTTTTTAAATACTTGATAAATATTTACTTTTTTATTTTCTAATAGCCTAAATTAAATATTTTTCTCAAATCCACACTTTCGGAAACTCAATTTTTTCATCTTTGCTATTGTCACATTTACAGCATTGTCTTGTGTGTTTTACAGACCGCTGCTGTTGATAAGCAAGCCTACCTGTATATACAAAATTCTCCGAATTTTGATCTACAGGGCTTGTTAGGAGGGAAACCCTCCTAAGACCACCCTTAGCCCATCGCAGATGGGCAGCTCAACTTCGTTGAGCTAAAAGCAAACGCCTTTTATTTAATCGGTTGATGATATGCGAACAAAAAACAGAATTTTCAGGCAGACACAGCTGCAATGGGAACAACTTGAGAAATATCTAAAAGAAACACAAGAAGGGTTTACGGATTTCATTCAGTCGTTAATCCAACGCGAGCTATCCCAAGCAGCAATGGCATTTAGATACGATGAGCAAGATCCACCGCCTAGATTCAAAATCAAAACGGTTTTTGAAGTCATAAAGCGCTATCAAAAAACAGACCCAGCATTACTGCTCGAGCTGGCCAAGATCGGGAATAATCTCAACCAAATCGCCCGAGCCTTAAACATCCTAAAAAACGCTACCGCAGAAGAACAGCGCAAGCTGGATATTTTTAGGTGTTTCCATGCGCTCAAAGGCATTCAAGACCAAATTGAACAGCTCTCCCCCGACTTGCCTAAAATCAGTAGACAGACCCCAGATCGTATTAAAAAACAATTACTTTCTCTTCCTTCTGTCGATTTGATCGAGGAGGATGAAGATGCATATTAAGTTTTTAGCGCATGGAAAGGGATCGGCTACACACGCTTCAGCTTATCTACTTGATGACTTAGATCACAAAGGACAGGTACGAGCAGGAATCGAAGTCTTACGAGGTGATGCCATCACTTTTAACTCAATCTGCAATTCAAGCCCGCACTTGTGGAAGTACACATCGGGCGTGATTGCATGGTCAAAAAAAGATGCCCCGACTCAAGAGCAAATCCACGAAGTTTTAACAGAGTTTGAAAAACACGCTTTTGCTGGACTCGATCCATCGCAATACCACCTATTTGCTGTCCAACACACTGACGATGACGGCTCAAAGCATATTCACGTTTTAGTGCCACGACTCGACCTTGCCAGTGGAAAGTCCCTCAATATCGCTCCACCTGGTCACGAGGCGCACTTTGATGCATTGAGGGACTACTTCAATACGAAATACGACTGGTCACGTCCTGACGACATCAGCTTGTCGAACCTCACTCAAGAGCCGAACTACGTCATCAAACTAAATAAACACGCAGAAAAAATCATCCCCAAACAGGATCTTGGGAAGCTGAAAAAAAAGCAGTTCTACAAATTTATAGACATGCAGATCCGAGAGCTGCTGAAAAAAGGGGAGATTCAGAACCGAAGCGACATTATTGCGGAGATTGAGCACCTCAATGGAGTGAAGTCAGTAAAAGCAGGGAAGGACTATATCTCAGTCAAAATAGACAACGAAAAAGAAACCACGCACCGACTCAAAGGGGATTTTTATCATGAAGACTTCGAAATTGGAGCTTATGCAGAGCGGCTTAGAGAGGCGGAAGGAAGCAGACCAACTGAATTCGAGCTTGCAGCTGCTATCAAAGACGCTGAGAGACTTCTTGACTCTCACAGAGCAAAGCGAGCTGCCTATCATGCAAAGCACCATGCTTTTAAGCAGGATGGAGGAAACGATCAAAGCCATAGAATCGAATTTAATCTCGATTTCGACCGAGATAGAGAATCTGTCACCCCAAACCCTGAAAACGACAATGGCGGGCTATCTGGAGCAGCTAGAGACCATCAAAAGTCAGCTATCACATATAGATTTATCGAAAATCAAAACGCTTTCCGTCTCAGTCCAAGCGCTGCAGGCCGAGATCGACAAGGCGATAAACAGCATTTCGATAGATCAGAAGCAAATCCAAGTCCTAATCCAATTTCAAGTAAAACAAGCGATAGAGAGCCAAGCGGAGTTCGTACAGACAGAGATCCTGTCACTATTACAGTCGCAGAAAGCCAAGTACGCGGCATTGGGAGTTATAGCGGTTGGAGTGCTGACGCTTTTAATGAGTTTATATACAACCTATCTGTCCAGTACAAACCTAAAGACAATCCAAGCACAAAAAGAAATGATTCAACAGAATTCACAAACAATACAAAGTCAAATCAATACTTTGAACAACCAAAGGAGATAAGTGATGCAGACCGAAATCGACTACTACCTAGCAGAACAAAACGAATTATTGAGTCAACAAAACGCCTTCTTGATGCAGGAAAACAGTTCATTAAAGACCACCTTGGATTTATACAAGAAACTACAACAAGACTTGAACAACAAAATCAGCAACTTGGAAGAGGAGAACGAAACAAGGAAGGAATTAATTTCTCAGATGAAATTGGAATTTTTAAAGCTAGAGCAAGGGAATTTTTCAGCAGAATTTCAACAGAAATTAATAACCAATTTCAGCAGTCAATATCGAGAGCTATGGACGAAAGCCTTAGAAAGTCAGGACTTAGTGAGTATGCTAAAAAATATAGTGCAAACGGAGTTGAAAGACGAAAAGACACAGCTCAATACCGTAATCTTGAAGGTGTCGCAGATGTCTGCACCACAGGATTACAGCGAAGAAATAGAAACATTAATCTCCTCGGTAAGCGACTTAAAGACACAAATGAGGAGTGTCATGAGCTTGCTCGAGAGTTTGATCGACTAGCAACAGAAATCAGGAAAATACGTCTAAAGCCAAAGCCTGCAACTGATTTTAAACACCTACGACTTGATGGCTACTATCCTGACTATACGCTTGCACATCGCGAGTTTTCAGCGCAGCAAGACTATGCCTATCAGCATAGTAGAAAATTTGATGTTATTCATATAATTAAGCGAAAGTCAGAAAAACTGAAAGATTACATGAGTCAGGCAAGAAATATACTGTACCAAAATGACTATGAGCTAATAGAAAAAATTATAAAAAATGATGAAAGAATGCTCAAATATTTGAAATGCGATGTTGTTTTAGAGCCACAAAATTCACGTTTTAAAGACGAAATATCCGCATACAAGGTCAGTTTAGACAACTTTGAAGATATCAAATTGACAATTGAAGCTGTCAAATCGTCAAAACCTAAAGTCACGCCTCAAAGTAACGAGTTAGTTTCAGATCAAAGCTTAGACCTTGACCTCAAACCAAAGTCAAATCCGAAACAAGACTTTGACTTGAACTTTTAAAGTGTACTCAAACCTGATCTGACAGTTACCAATTTTTTATTGTACCTGTCAGGTTAAATTTGAGCTAAATTCTTATCAGCCGAGGCTGTAAATTATTTTGTGTAAGCTCTCATTTTATTGTTACACATTGAATCCTATATGTTTTCCTGTTGGAAGCTCTACATCAATACGGAGCTTACCGCCCATAGCCTCAACATACTTTTTCATGGTTGAAATCTTTAAATCATTACCACGATTTTCAATTGCTGACAGTGATGGCTGTTTTATTCCCAAAGTTTCAGCAAGTTCTTTTTGGGAAATCTCTAACTCTTCTCGAATAAGGTGTAGCTGAGTCTCTAACAGTAGCTCATCAGCCATTTTTTGAATACGTGCTTAGCTTTCAATTTTAGCCTATTATTTCTAGAGTATTCCTAAAATGGGCAAAATGTCAGTTGATACCTACCTAAAGATAGTTTTTTACAGTTATATGCCATCCTCCGGACATTTCTACTTTGGGCTTACAGACTGATTACGCATAAGAGATTTTATGTTAAATAATAGTTAAACATTCTTAATGTGACATAGAGCCCTAAACTGGCATAATATAAACTCATATTTTATGAAAGTGTCTGATTTTATGGTGATTCTGATGCTATCGCGATGAGTTTGCGCACTCTCTGAATATAGTATTTCGCTTCTTCATCGCGAGAGAAAGCACTGATACTGACTTTGACACCATCAGGCATTCTTAGTGTAACTATTGCAGCATCGTAAACAGGGTAGTCTGATTCCAGTTCAACTTTATATACTTGTAAATTTGAAAGGGGGTAATGTGTTAGCCTGCTTCTAAAAGGAGACTTTCTTTGAAGAATGATTTCTCTAGATATGGAATTTAACGTCAAATCAATTGAATCACCTAAAATTGCAAACCACAAAATCATAGTTGAAAAAACAAGAGGAAGGATCAAAAATCCGAAAGTTGCAAAAATAACTCCGAAAATTGGAGTATTTGTCCAATCTGTCGATTGTGCTAGGCCTAAATAATACAAGACGAAAGGAATACAAAACAGAGACCAGGGCAGCAGAAAAAGACGAAGCCAGAAAGGAAATTCTCTTACGTAACGTACTACATCTTCTTCGAAGATAATGAACTCATCTGATTTTTGTAACTTTTTTTTATTTATCATTTTCTTGAATTACATATCTATTTTGATGGTGTTTTATTTATTATACGCTTATCAAACTTTCTCCTTCCGAAAAAAACAGTCTAAAATTAACATAATACACCTTATACGAAGTCACACTGTAACTCCAAAATAGAAATGTCCGGTTTCTCCAAAGTAAAAATGTCCGCTTTTAGAATATGCACTTTTGCAATTTCGTTAGCGGACGGTTTGATATGTTGGTGTCTATGTCGGATAAAGAACTTAAACGATTGTCGGTCTTGCAGGAAATCTGCGATCAACGCATAACTCAATCCCAGGCTGCTCAGCTACTTCATATTTCAGAACGTCAGATCAGACGCTTACTGCAGAAATACAAAGCTCAAGGTCCCGCTGCATTAGCCCATGCCGGTCGTGGCCAAATCAGCAATTCCAAACTTCCTGAAGAACTCAGACTCAAGTGCCTCAATATTGTTTCTGATCAACTCCATGGTTTCGGACCCACTTTAGCGCATGAAAAGCTCACCACCGTACATGGATTCGATCTTTCAGTAGAAACCCTGCGTTCCTGGATGATTGCAGCTGACTTATGGATTCCTCGATCCAAGCGCCTAAAACGCCCGTATCAGCCTCGTTACAACCGGGATTGCTTTGGTGAACTGATCCAAATTGATGGCTCATATCATGACTGGTTTGAAGGACGCGCTGCTAAATGCTGTCTGCTGGTGTTTATCGATGATGCTACAGGAAAATTGCAGCATTTACGCTTCTGTGAATCAGAATCAGCCTTTGATTATATGATTTCAACACGCTTGTATGTTGAGCAGCATGGTAAGCCGTTGGCATTTTACAGCGACAAACATTCAGTCTTCAGGGTGAATCAAAGCAGCAAGAAAGACACCAAGATTACCCAGTTTGGACGCGTACTCAGTACCCTGAATATCGATATCATCTTCGCCAATTCACCACAGGCCAAAGGCCGTGTGGAACGTGCCAACAGAACCCTTCAGGACCGTCTGATCAAGGAGATGCGTCTGGAAGGTATCAGCTCGATTGAGCAAGCTAATGCCTGGCTACCCTGCTTCATTGAGCAGTTCAATCAGAAGTTCGCCAAGATGGCTTTTAATCCTAAGGATCTACATCGGCCTATCACTGAAACAGCCGAAGAATTAGATGATATTTTTACTTGGCGTGAACCCCGCAGAGTCACGAATAGCCTGACGATTACTTATGATAAATGCGTATATCTCCTGGAAAACACCGAAGAAAATCAAAGGTTGATCGGTAAGTATCTTGAGTTCCTGGAATACCCGGATGGTACTGTACCCCTCATGCATGATGGCCGAAAGATCAATTACAGCCTCTTCGATAAATTAAGTCAGCTGAATCAGCGAGAGATTGTTGAGAATAAACGGTTGGGTGCTGTTCTGAATCATATCCAACAACAGCATGAAGAACTGGAACAACAAAACAAACGCAATCGTTCTCAAAAGATGCCAAGCAGACGTGCACAGAAAATAGCAATCAAAGAACGAAATCTAAATCCTGTGCTTGACTTGGAATTGTCCATATAGGACATTTCTATTTGGTTATTAGGTAGGACATTTCTACTTAGGAATAACACACACAAAAAAAATGGGAGCTTAAGCTCCCATTTTTATTGATTATTTTTTAATTCTTTCAGCATAGCATCTCGCAGAATTTCATTCATCCTAGTTTGATAGCCTTTGCCTTGAGCTTTAAACCATGCAAGTACATCAGCATCTAAACGAATGGAGGTCTGTTGCTTCACTGGGCGATAGAATTGATTATGGCGTACAGCATTGCTCCAGTCTGTAATTTCAGGAATGTCTGATAGATTGAGCTGATCATCAGGAACCGTCCCTTTAGCAAGCAAGCGTTTAATTTCAGCATCTTGCTTCTCACTAAATTTTTCATTCAGTTCTTTGCGTGAGTATCTAACCATGCTCATATTTATCTCGCTCCGCTTTAGTTACCTGTCTTGCACTAATGATTCTTATGATTTCACAGTCATCTTCATCAAAGATGGTGTGAGCTACTAATAGCATTAGTACGCCTTTTACTCTTCCAATGGTTTGCCAACGTTCCTCACCATCGGTATGTCTATCCTGGATTGAGATCCTTAATGGATCATCAAAGACAAGGCTTGCAGTCTCGAAAGAGATATCATGCTTTTTCTGATTCTTTCGATTCTTTGCTTCATCCCATTCGAAATACTGTTCCATAAAAAAACATTCAAATTTGTATATATAATAATGTATCACAAAATTGTATTACTCAATGGAATAAGTGTAATTTTTAGTCAAGATTATTGGCAAAGAATATCAAAACTGCTCATAAAAAAGCCGACTTGTTTCAAAATCGGCTTTTTACGGATTTTAGGGTTGAATGTGAAATTTTAAGTCATTGATTTTTATATTAATATACAAGTGTATTGCGTATAACCACCATTATGTTAAATGGCTGGTGAATTGGTGGAAAATTCCAGTTTTTAAAATTGCGAATAAGAGATTTTATGTTAAATAATCTATTATTTAGGAATCTTGTAGTGGCTTATCTCTATAAATATATTCAAATGTTATTTCTTCTGAGTTAAATAATTCCTTCAACCTTTGTCGAATAATAGCTTCTCTTTTTTCAAAGAATAGAATTTCATGACTAATCATGTGTTCAAAAGAGAATTCAGCTATCAGAGTATTCCGACCAAAATTAGCATCTCTAATATTTTTACTATTAAAAATTAAAATTGGTCCAAAAATCTTTTGGAAATCAGATTCCGTTAAATCTTTAGTGGTAACAATAAGCTTTTTGACATTACACTTTACATAATCATCCGTATCTTTATAATTTAATGAGAGATTCCATTCTGGATCAAAACGATCACTAAAAGGTTGACTGCTTATTAATTTACGAGAGCTACCACGTTTTCCTTCTTGTTGAACTTTCCATTTATCAATAATCTTATGATTTTTATTTAATTTTTTATTTAAGATAAAACCGAATCTTACTTTATCAATCTCAGATCCATTATGATCTAAATATTCTATTAAATCCTTGAAATGTACATCAATATTTTTTGAAAATACGTCTAATACATTTTGGTATCCGCCACACAAATGTGGTTTCCTTGTCATAGAAATAAATAACGATAAGATATCTTCTATTTTTAATGATTTATTATTTTTATTAAATTCAGATATTTCAAGATTTTTTTGTGTAAAAGTAATTAAATCTTTATCTAATATTTTATGCTCATTTGGAAAGGTGGGAATAATTAAATGTTGAGGAAAATCGTTACTTGAAATTCCATAATCTTCATTAAATTTAAGATCAAAATCATGAAGAGCATTTCTTTTCCAAGTCTCTCTATCAGTTGATATAAAGTGGATTGTATTTGAATTTAAGCTAGTTAATTTATACGCACGCATTGCTGAAAGGTATGTAAGATATCCATATGGATAAATCGAACAAACTATACGCTCTTCAAATAAAGGATCTTTTTGTTCAGATAATTTATAGATGTAATTAAAACCCTTTGGAGTTAAATTGCTGACAAATATTTCTTCATCCTGCAATAAGAAATCACAACATTGATAAAAAGCTTTAACTGGATATCTGTAATGAGAAATACCTTTAATAGGTGATCCTTTATATTTCTGTTCATAATAAAAAATTAGAAATTGTGAAAAAAGAGCTTGTCTGCTTATAGCTGGATGGGAGTAATCATGCTTGAACCATTCTAAAAGAGTCTCTTTTAAATTTTTCATATGTTATTAAATTAATATAAGTCCTAAGGACTTATATTAATTTAATTAGTGATTGTCAATGTTTAATTTGCAAGTCTTTGATTTAATTGTGTTTTTAATGAAAACCAATGGTCGACTAAAAAAAATAAGTTGTTATTATAGACTCATTACTGATCTGTGGCGTGCCATAGATGAAAAGCCCACTGCCAAGTGGGCTTTTGCATATCTGGGGTTTTATAAATGATAATTAATGTTTATGTAGATGGTTTCAATCTTTACTATCGAGCATTAAGAAAAAAAGGAACGGATGGGGACTCAAAAAAGGGGTTAAAATGGCTAGATATTAACAAACTATGTACTAACCTACTTTTAACATCTAGCCCTAAAGATGTAGTGATCAATGAGATTCATTATTATACAGCCCATGTATCTGGTAAGACAGAATCTTCTCCTAGAGATCAACAGGTCTACCTTAATGCCTTAAGTACTAGTAATAAAATAAAGTTACATTTTGGAAGTTTTCAGGTGTCTGAAAAATGGATGCCTTGTGTAAATCCCCTTTTATTAAAACCTACACCAGAAAAATTAGAAATAGAACCGGAACCTGTTTGTGTGAAAATCATTAAAACAGAAGAAAAAGGTTCTGATGTTAATTTAGGAGTGCATTTAGTTCGGGATGCTTTATTAAAACGTTTTGATAAGGCGGTAGTAATTACGAATGATGGCGATTTAGTTGAAGCTATAAAAATTGTAATTGACGAGGCAAAACTCCCAGTCGTATTACTCTCTCCTTGCACTAATATAGCTTATAGCTTAAAAAATCTTGCTACAGAAACACAAACGATCAAGGAAAAGAATATTAAAAAGGCTCAGTTTCCAGATGAAATAATTTTTGAAGGGAAACTTATCAAAAAGCCTGAGGATTGGTAATACAGTAGGGCCCTCTCTTCCAAGTTACTTAGGTAGAGAGCGATAGTGAGCACTTACGTGCTCCCACGCCCCTAATCTATAGCGCTTGTAAGAATGAATATATAGAACTTTAGGTCCCATGATCATCTCCTAACAATTATTACCAGTCGAGAGGACTGGCACTCTTTTACCAAAGCACGATAAAAGACTTGTTAAGTTGAATGACCCTACTGTACGTAAATGTATTCTCTAAAAATTTTCTTAATTTTTCAACTGTTAATTACTTCTTTTAGCTAAGTAATAAATGCTAATAGGATTATATGAAACTCAATCTTACATCATGGTTTAGCATATGTTAAAACTCTTCATCAATATCTAAATCTTCAGACTGGTTCCAAACTAGATCCTCAATTTTCTCCAGAATTTTTTCTGGCTTTATATCAGTATCAGATTTGCCACATTCTTGGCATTCACCAAAGTAATGGTCCTCAGTGATTTGATGCATATGCATCGTTTTCAAATTACAGATTGGACATACATCTACTTGAACCAAAGGGTAAGATTTCGCTTCTTGTATGGCTCTAGCTTTGTCTTCTGCCTGTCTTTCTAGTTCTGCATTCTCAGCTTCTATTTTTTTAGCAATTTCGGCTAACTCAGTTCTTGTTAATTGGCTTTCATGCCAATCTGGGAAATACTTTGAACGTGGGCCAAGATCGGAATCTTGATTACGATAATTTGCTGGATTTTCTTCTGGAAAATCTTCGAAATACTCTGACCACTCTCCCATCTTTTTCTCTCTATAATGTTTAAATTATCTAAAATTAACATAATACACCTTATACGAAACGTTTTATAATTTACTTTGAAATTCATATACTTATTTCAAAGTTTATAGCCCATCTTCCCCAAGGTGGGCTTTTTTTATGATTTTTCACGTTCCACGCCTATTCTTTGACCAATGTTTCACGGTTTTAATAAGCCTTGGTAAACAATTCAACCTCTAGTCATCACTTAAAACAGCATGTAGCACTCGGCCCAATAAACCTCGTTTTTTAGGTTCCGGTGTTATCGTAGCAGCTTGCTGAATAGGCTTATTTTCTATTGCTGTAATTTGTTCGGGCTGTACAATTTCTTGTAAGTCTGTAGTTGTACGGATTTGTTCATTTGTACTGTAATCCTGACTGTCAGGCTGAATATTTTGGCACTGTTGCAAATAACCACTAATGGTAAGCTGAATCCTCTTTTAGCTAAAGGTGCAGCATATGAATCCCTTCCATGGTCGGCATTTTCAGGGTGAAATCATTCTTTGGGCTGTATTTGTCTAGTAAAGTGGTGGCTATTCAGGGCATGGTTCAAGCATGACTTGAGTAATACTCGGGCTGTGCTCATGATTTGCTTGAGCATTACTTGCGGATTTTCCCCAACGTGCTTGGGCTGCATTTTTAGTTTTATCAGATTTGATTTGAAATCAAAATATGTATAAGTTTTTGTAGTTCTCAGATTATTTTAAGTCATTTTTAAGATTCAAATTTTAGGCTAAAGCATATTAAAGTCTTTGAACTAAAAAAATGCTTAAGCTGCCTTCTTTTCCCGGTCTACGCCAGATCAAACCCATCAGCCTTGCACGCTTCAACCTTTTACTCGCCATTTGGCTGGGACTGGTCTTAAACTTTGCTTTCTATCAGAAAATCCATCAATTGACGCCTTATACCAACCTCAAGGCAGGCGCATTATTGGCGGCTACAGTCCTGGTAGTTATCGGCTTGTACAATCTGGTCTTGCAGTGGCTGAACTGGAAATGGAATGCCAAGATACTGGCCAGTGTGCTGATCATTCTGGGCGGTTTTAGTGCTTATTTTGTCAATAGTCTGGGGGTTGTTATTACGCCGGACCAGATCCAGAATATGCTGCAGACCGATGCTCGGGAAGTCCGTGATCTCTGGTCAATACGGCTGGTGATCTGGACGCTGGTCTTTGTGATTTTTCCTTTGTGTATCATCTGGATGCTGAACATTCAGCCTGCATCTTTCGGGCGTCAATTGTTGCATAAAAGCCTTAGCAGTCTGCTTTCGGCCGTATTGATTCTAGGACTGTTATTCTGTTTTTATGTCGATTATGCAGCCATCTTCCGCGAGCACCGCGATCTGAAGGGCATGATTTCCCCGCAAAATAGCATTGCATCCACCGTATCCTACTATAAAAAGAAAGCACCTAAAGCCAATTTGCCTTTGATTCCTTATGGTGAAGATGCCCATCTGCTGCAGCAGGCTCAAATACAGAAACAACCCAAATTGATGGTGCTGGTTGTGGGAGAAACTGCACGTGCCGAGAGTTTCGCTTTAAATGGCTATGCGCGCAATACCAATCCTGAACTGAGCAAGTTACCAGTAATTAATTTCAATCAGGTCAGCTCTTGTGGAACTGCCACAGCTGTTTCAGTCCCTTGTATGTTTTCGGGCATGTCACGTGAAACCTATGATGAACAGTTAGCCAGCCACCGAGAAGGTTTACTGGATATTGCTCAGCGCGCCGGGTATCAGGTGACCTGGATTGATAATAATTCGGGCTGTAAAGGTGCCTGTGACCGGGTACAAAAATACCAGATTCCGGCACAACTGAAACAGAAGTGGTGTGATGCCGGTGGTGAATGTTTTGATGAAATCCTGGTGGATAGCCTGAAAGATTATCTGGCACATCTGGATAAAAACAACCCGAAACCACAATTAATTGTACTGCATCAGATGGGTAGTCATGGCCCCGCATATTACAAGCGTTCCAAAGCGCCATATCAGCCATTTCAACCGACCTGTAATACCAATGCTATTCAGGGCTGTAGTACAGAAGAATTAAAGAATAGCTATGATAATTCGATTGTATATACAGACCATGTTCTTGCCCAGATCATTGAAACTTTAAAGCAGCAGACTCAATATCAGACCGGTTTCTGGTACCTGTCTGATCATGGAGAATCCACCGGAGAGCATGGTTTATACCTGCATGGTGCTCCTTATAGCATGGCACCGACCCAGCAAACCCATGTCCCGATGCTGATGTGGTTCTCCGATGCCTGGAAGCAGCAGAATACCCAGCAGGTCAGCTGTCTCAAAGGACAGACCGAACAGGCCCGTAGTCAGGATCATCTTTTCCCCAGCTTATTAAGTTTACTGGATATAAAAACGCAAGTGACTGAAGCTAAAAATGATATGCTTGCACAATGCTCACCATCCTTAAAGAACAGAGCTTGAAATGCATAAAATACTGATTATTGAAGATGACTTTATGATTGCCGAGTCGACTGAAACATTGCTCAAGCTGCATCAATTTGATGTGCATTGGGTCAATAATGGGATTGAGGGTTTAAAACAGTTACAGCAGCAGGTCTACTTATATCAAAGTGAAGGGGCGATGGACTTACCTGTATCGTGCAGTTGATCAACGTGGTCATACGATTGACTTTTACCTTTCCGCTAGACGGAACAGTAAATCAGCCTATTGTTTTTTAGGAAAGATCTTCAATACGGTGAAAAAATGGCAAATTCCACGGGTCATCAATACAGATAAAGCAGCGACCTATGGCCATGCTTTATCACGGTTAAAGCGAGAAGGAAAATGTCCAGTAGATATTGAGCACAGGCAGATTAAGTATAAAAATAATGTCATTGAATGTGATCATGGTAAGTTAAAGCGGATCATCAGGGCCACATTAGGATTCAAATCTATGAAGACGGCTTATGCCACAATTAAAGGTATTGAAGTCATGCGTGCACTACGTAAAGGACAAGCATCGTCATTTTATTATGGTCAGCCTCAAGGTGAAGTGTGTCTAATCAACAGGGTTTTCGGTCTCTAAGCACTTTTAAAAAGGAACTTCATCGACTCAAATCTCTATTTGCAACAGTGCCCTTCGGCTTCAGGGTAAATATTAATAAAACAAAGCTTCATTACACAGAAAATTAAAAGTCATAATTTTGTCTAATCATTCAAATTCAAGGCATATGAAGTTCCTCTTCTCAAGAGGTATATGACTGTCTCATTATTGATAACTGCCATACATATACGGATTCTATTAACTTAATTCGAGGCTAAATTGAATCTTATAAGTTCAATTTAGCCATTCAAGAGTCATTATAAAAGTTTGCTATATAGCGAACATTAACTATTATTAGTTAAAAGTTTGCTATATAGCTAACAAATTTGGGGAGCAAAAAATGGCTACACGAGGTGAAATAGGTAAAAAAATACGTTTGGCCAGAAAAGGATTGGGCCACACACAGAAAAGTCTTGCAGAAAAAACTAAAGTCAATAAAACAACAATTTCAGATGTTAGCGGCAGTGTAAAAATGACCCCCTAATGGCATTTAAAAACTGACCCCCTTGGTTAATATAGCGGTCATTTTGGACTGCTCAACATGTTAACTTTGGAGCAAGCAGTGACAATCCAAATACTT